>CAIZHO010000395.1 GCA_903932805.1 uncultured Roseiflexaceae bacterium
CTCCTTCCAAGAAGCCGGTGCCAAAATCGAAACAGTGCCTGTCCGTGCCGACGGGATGGACATCGATGCACTCGCAACGATGTTGGCAGACCTGAAGGCTCGTAACATCCACCCCAAGTTCATTTACACGACCCCTACGTATCAGAATCCGACCGGTACGATGATGCCGTTGGCCAACCGCAAGCGGTTGGTTGCGCTAGCAGAACAATACGGTGTGCTGATCCTCGAAGACGATGCGTATGGTGATTTGCGGTTCGAAGGTGAACGCCTGCCGCAGTTGGCTGCACTCGACACCAAGGGTTGGGTCATCCATGTAGCCACGTTTTCCAAAATTTTGGCACCTGGTGTGCGTATGGCATACTGCACCGGTCCCGAAGCAATCATCAAACGGCTCAACAAGTTCAAAGTCGAAGGATCGAGCGGGCCTTTTCTCACGCGCATGGTTGAACGATTTGCCGCAGATGGCAAGTTAGACACGCATATCGGAGAACTCAACAAAACGTACCTGCGCAAGCGCAACGTGATGTTGGCAGCGATGAAGCAGTCGTTCCCGAGCGATGTGCACTACGAGGTCCCCATGGGTGGATTTTTCATCTATTGCACCTTGCCAGCCGATATCCCGACTGCCAAACTGGCTGCAAAAGCCCGTGAGCACAAAGTGGCGTTCTTGCCGGGCGCTGGGTGCTATGCAAATGGGCAAGGTCAGCACGAAATCCGATTGGCGTTCAGCTACCAGAATGATGCAAACATCGCCGAGGGCATTACCCGACTCGGCGCAGCGATGAAAGCAGTACGCGCAGAGGCATGAGCAGTACACGCCCTTCCATGTTCCGTGCAGTGTTGCATCGGGTCGAGCATCGTATGCTCGGCCCGATGTCTGCAGAATTACGCCACAACGTCTGGGTCGAAACCGTCGCGTCAATGCTGTTTGGCCTGTTTTGGGCTACGACAATTGGCTTTTTTCCGGTGATTTTGCGCAATATGGGGGCGAGTGGTGACCAACTATCGGTCTACGTGGTCTTTCAGTCACTCGGTTTGATTTTTACTCCGTTTTCGGCAGCGCTATTTCAACGCTATCGCATCATCAAGGTATCGCAAGTCTTTTGGTACTTTGGTCGTGGGACCCTGCTGTTGGTGCCGTTTGTTGGTAGCAACGTCAATGCGTTTATGGTGTTGGTGGGAATATTCTGGATTTGTGAACTTGTACCGGCACCGGGGTATGTGCGCTTGCTCGAACGTCTCTACCCAGACAATTTGCGTGGGCGCATCATGGGGTTCGTGCGCATCGGAATGACTGCTGCGATTTTGACCATGACACCCATCGCCGGGTGGTTACTCGACACCTTCGGATATGCTATTATCTTGCCTTCGATTGCGGTCGCTGGACTCATCGCGAATTACATGTTTGGCAAACTTATCGGCAACGACGCGCCGGCAGTGCGCGAAGAAAAGCATGTGCGGCCGACCCTTGGTCAAATCCTTGCGGAACTGAGTAGGAATCGCCCGTTTGTGATCTTCTTGATTCTCAATACGATTTTTGGATGCGGCACGCTGATCGGCGCACCGTTGTATGCCATTGTGCAAGTATCACGCCTGCAATTGAGCTATACCGAAGTCGGGTACCTCGGGACACTTCAGTCAGTGACGTGGTTGCTGGGGAACTTCGTCTGGGGTGGGCTGATTGACAAAAAAGGCCCATTATTTGTCCTGATGATAAGCATTCTTTGTGCAGCGTTGATGCCTCTTTCATTTATGGTGGCGACGTCATTTTGGTGGCTCGTGCCTGCATTCATCTGCCAAGGGCTCGTCTTCGGTGGCTTCGATCTGGGCTTCACCAATGCCGCAATTGCCCTCGCCGATCGCTCAAAGCTTGAGATCTATTTTTCTGCGTTGCACGTCGTTGCTGGCATCCGAGGAATCGCTATACCGTTGCTGACCCCGATTTTGATGGCTGCACGGGTCGACGAGTTCTATATATTCGCGGCAGGTGGCGTGATGGTGCTCTTGTCTGCGTTATTGGTGTATCGCATCCGAATGCCCCAACCGGCATTGGCGTAGGAGGGACCGATGAGTTTGGTTGATGATGTCCGCGTGCGTGAAATGAATGCCATGCCGTCCCCGCGTGCCCTCAAAGAAAAGTACGCACTCACCCCTGGGATGATGACCACGGTCTACGAATCACGACAAGCCATCCGTCGTATCGTCAATGGAGAAGATAAACGCCTGCTTGTTGTTGTGGGACCCTGTTCTATTCATGACATCGGGGCTGCTCGGGAGTATGCGACAAAGCTCGCCGACATTGCTGCCCGGATGCGCGATCGTCTCGTTGTTGTGATGCGTGTGTACCTCGAGAAACCGCGGACGACCGTCGGCTGGCGTGGTCTTATCAATGACCCACATCTCGACGGATCGTTTGACATGGCAGCAGGGTTAGAAGTCGCACGAAGTATTTTGAGCGAAATAACTGCGCTCGGGCTCCCCACTGCCACCGAAATGCTCGATCCGATTAGTGCACAATACACATCTGACCTCGTTGTGTTGGCTGCGATTGGGGCACGAACTACCGAGTCGCAGATGCACCGGGCGCTCGCAAGCGGCTTGTCGATGCCGGTAGGGTTCAAAAACGGTACGGACGGAAGCGTCGATGTCGCAGTGCACGCGTGTATCTCGGCTGCTGCACCACATAGCTTCTTGGGGATAACCCAAGATGGCCAAGGGGCAGTCGTCAAGACCGCCGGGAATGCCGACGGGTTTGTCATTCTCCGCGGCAGTCGGCTTGGACCCAATTATGACGAACAGAGTGTTACCAAGACGCTCGACGTGATGCGCGCGTCCAAACTCGCTCCTGCAGTCATGATCGATTGTTCACACGCTAATTCGGGCTCAGATTACACCAAACAACGGTCGGTGTGGCAAGCAGGTTTGGCGATGCGTGCTGCCGGGAACACCCAGATGATTGGGATGATGGTCGAAAGCAACCTGTCAGAGGGGAAGCAGTCTATCGGCAGTGACTTGTCGGTGTTGACCTACGGTGTGTCGGTGACCGACGCCTGTGTCGGGTGGAACGAAACCGTCGCAATGCTCGAGGAGGCATACAATGCAGTATAACCTTCCGCTGGCTTCTGCCGGCCGCGCCGGTGCGATTGACGCCGACCGGAATGACCCATTAGCATCACTGCGCGAACAGTTCGTGATTACTGATCCAACCGTTGTGTACTTC
>CAIZHO010000396.1 GCA_903932805.1 uncultured Roseiflexaceae bacterium
GCAGCGAGGAACGCTTCACTGACGATAAGATGATCTGAACCGACGGCAAAAAAATCGGAAACACGCAGCACATTCACTGCTACACCGTTTTTTTCGAGCACGATGGGTTCATTGTTCACATAGCCGCTGATGACCTGTACTTTGTCTTCGATCAAGGCAGGCGTTTGATTGAATCCAATTTCTTGGATGGTCACATCGGCCTCCGTCATGCCCGCACTCGCTAGCAGTGCATTGAGACCAAAGTAACTCGCACCAAAACGTCCCGGTATGCCGATCACTTTGCCTTTGAGGTCAGCAGGGGTAGCCAATGCGAGTCCTTGCTTGCTGATGAAGCCGACAGGAAATACCTGGCTCGTGGCCAGCACCGCAACAACTGGGACGCTTTGTGCCCGTGCTAGGAGTATGGTATCTGCGCTTGCCAGCGCGAAATCAATCCCTGCTCCAGTTGCAACGCGCTG
This sequence comes from uncultured Roseiflexaceae bacterium, assembly GCA_903932805.1. GTDB lineage: Bacteria > Chloroflexota > Chloroflexia > Chloroflexales > Roseiflexaceae > UBA965. The sequence continues at coordinate 459 of CAIZHO010000396.1, forward strand.
CACGACATCGTTTTCGAAGTTGTAGTCGAAGCTGACATCGAGTCCCTCGGCTGCAAAATACCCTTGTTCTTTTGCAACATAGAATGCAGCAAACTGGACATTTGGAATGTACGGCATGCCCACGACAATCTTACGGACTGCGGTTGTGTCGCTTCCACCAATTCCGGCACACGAAGCGAGTACCATTCCCGCCAATAACACCATGGCGATGCGTCGAAACATGACCGATACCTCGTACAAAAGAGTGTGTTGCTTAGTATACAAGATATAGGCAAAAGATGTACGAATCGTGTGCACGCACTGCCACGCCGGTTCATCGTTGTTTTTGCAACGCAACACAACAGAGCCCTTCATCGGTGTGCTCACGCAATATCGGACTTGCTACAAATCCATGTCGGCGGGCAACAGCGAGCGAGGCCGCATTCTCAGGAAAAATAAGCGCATAGATTGTCTGGACCGGCAATGCATTCCACAGATACGCGATCAGCGAACCAACCGATTCGGTTGCGTAGCCGTTCCCCCAATGCGCTTTCCAAATGTCGTACCCAATCTCGACTTGTGCGGTTGTCGCATCAAAGAAGTGGTACCCGCATGTGCCAATAAACTCGCCAGTTGTCGCAAGAAAGATACCCCACCGTGCAAAACGTTTGCTCGTTGACGGTGAACCATAGTGCGTAATGATATCTGCTGCTTCTTGCCATGTGCACGGAGGATCGCTGAAGGAGCGACACATGTCCGCATCGGAGAATTGATCATATATGGATTGATGGTCTGCCATAGTCAGTACCCGATAGATAAGTCGCGGTGAATGCAATGTCAACGGCACCATCCGTGACATTGCAAACGATGTATCGCTCAGGCGAACATCTGACTGTATCATTGGAGCAAATCCGGCATGCCCACCGACGGCAATAGCGGCCATATCACGAGGGTGGCAATGCAGCGTCAACTGATGGAGCGTGATGAACTGTGGGAGAACCACACACATGAGTTCGAGTGCTCCAGAGGCATATCCACGGTTACGATACTCTTCAGCGATCGTGAACACAATCTCAGCCGTCTGCGCATCTGCGTCGGAGCGCTTGGATCCTATTACTCCGACAACCGTAGCGCAACTGGATAGCATGATGACAATATTCAATGCGTCTAATGCGGCCAGTTGGGGTGGCGAGTCTCCTTTGTTTGGTGAAAAAGATGGTTCGTTGTGGCGTTTTTCGTCGAAGCGAGTCATCTCCAGGCCCGCGATACGGTCATCCGCGGTCATAGGCCGAAAAACAAGGTTGTCGCTCAGTGCATTCATTTCACGACAAACCATCGATGCGAGAAACATGACGGGCCGGTCACTTTCTACTCGAGCGTTCGCATAACGATACGTTCTATACGGCGAAAAACGGCCGCAAATCCCAGCGTTATGACAATCAAAACCATCACCGCGACAAACATAAGCGGCGTATCGAAGAGTCCACGGGCCACATTCAGAAGCGCACCAAGGCCATATCTCCCGCCGAGGTATTCACCAACAACAGCTCCCGTTGTCGCAAGTACCATACTGGTGCGCAGCCCTGCAACGATGACGGGAAACGCTAATGCAGCTTCGTAGGTATGCACCGCACGCAGTCGTGTGTACCCTTCTAGGCTGGCTACTTCACGCAGTTCGCGCGGGATTCGCTGAAGTGCGGTAATTGTTGCAGCATAAAGGGGAAAAAACGTGATCACAACAGTAACCAGCACGCGCGACCAGTATTCACTTTGGACCCAGAGAAAAAGCAGTGGAGCAATTGCAATAACGGGAATCGCCTGCGTCGAAACGACAAACCAGCCGGTCATTGCGAAAAATCGCTGCGAATGGTAGGTGATCCAACCCACGGGCAACCCAACACACAGTGCGATACATAAACCGATGAGTGCGACCGAACAGGTCGCCCATATGTGCAACCACAGCGTGGATGAAGTGAGTTCAGCGGCGAGACGAAAGAAAATGACATGCGGTGCTGGCAGAATAAACCGTGGTATTGCGAAACCATACACACAGACTTCCCAGCCACCAAAAAAAAGTGCCACCGACAGGATGGTCACCGTGCGATATGACACAACGTATGGTCCGATCGGCATACATCACCAGTCTAGAGTACTACTCAGTGATGGCTCTTGTGTGAACGCCCGGCCCGAATAACCGCAATAGGAAAGCGCACAACAGCAGTGAATATGCGCCCAA
>CAIZHO010000397.1 GCA_903932805.1 uncultured Roseiflexaceae bacterium
GGCGCTCAATCATCCCTTTTACAATGACCAGCCACGCGGCACACGCACCCACCCACGCTTGTACGTCATCGACAACTCGGACCCCGATTTGAACGCAGCCCTGATCGAGACACTCGATCCGGCCAGCACGGTGTATAACGTTATCTCCAAATCGGGCACCACAGCCGAAACGATGTCGTCGTTTTTGGCCGTGCGTGAGCACCTTATCAAGACCCTCGGCCCCAATGCCCTCAAAGAACACATCATCGTCACCACCGACCCGAGTAGCGGCTTCATGCGGCAGATTGGTCTGCGTGAAGGGTTACCAATGCTCGAGTTGCCGCCCAATGTGGGCGGGCGCTTTTCGGTATTGACGACGGTCGGCTTGCTCTCTGCCGCAGTCACCGGCGTCGACATCCGTGCGTTGCTGGCTGGGGCAGCATATGGGTATCAGATTGCATCGAACCGCGATGTGATGAAGAACCCGGCCGCGTTGGCCGCCATCGTCAACCTGCTCTGTGCCAAGCAAGGCCAAAACATGGTCGTTATGATGCCGTACTCGCACCACCTGCGCCATATTTCGGACTGGTTTGCCCAACTCTGGGCCGAAAGTCTGGGCAAAAAGACTAGCCTGAGCGGCGAGACGGTCAACGTCGGCACTACGCCCATCCGCGCACTGGGTGCCACCGATCAGCATTCGCAGGTGCAGTTGTATGTCGAAGGACCATTCGACAAGCTGGTCAACTTCATCGCGGTCGATACGTTTGCACACAGTGTCACCATCCCGTCGGCCTACAGCGACCTCGAAGGCGTGGCATACCTCGGTGGCCATACGTTCAACGAGCTCATCAATGCCGAACAACAGGCAACAGCGATTGCCCTCAACGACGCTGGCCGACCCAACATGACCCACACGCTGCCGGCCATCAACGCCTTCACCATTGGGCAGCTGTTTATGCTTCTCGAGATGCAGACGGCCATCGCCGGCGCCCTGCTCAACATCAACACCTTCGACCAACCAGGGGTCGAAGCCGGCAAAATCGCTACCTACGCGCTCCTCGGCCGCGATGGCTTCGGCGAACGCCGGGCAGCCATCGCCGCTGCACGCGCGCGGCGGTCCGCACAATGGGAGGTCTAACCATGACTGTGACTGACGCGCAATGCCCTACCTGTGGCGCGGCCGTGCTCCCCGTCGCAACGGTCGCCAGCAATCCCATCACCAGCACAGCGGTGCGTGACCAACTCGTGTTGGAACCAATGCCCCAACCACGGACCGCCGGCGGCCTCGGCTGTATGACCGTCATTTTGAGCGGTACGGTCGCTTTTGCAGCTGCGGTCATCATCGGAGGGATCAGCCAGTTCACCCTCGGCACCGATTACCCAGCACCCGGGTATCGTTTTGGTGAAGCGGCGATTTTTAGTGGTGTAGCCGCATTCATCATTGTGATGATTGGCATGTTTTCGGTATTTGTCTGGCGCCAAGCCAACTACGACCGCATCTACACCAAAACACTTGGTGAATGGTTCGTACGCAAAACTGCCTACGAAAATGATTCCTATTGCACGAACTGCAATATCCGCGTGCCCGGTTCGGCATCGACGACACCGTAAAGGAAAAACACATGCACACGATCGATCTGCTGCTTTGTCACGCAACGGTCGTCACCATGGATGAGCACGGCACCATTCTCCATGATGGTGCCGTTGCTGTACACGGTGATACCATCGTTGCCATCGACAGTACCGCCGCTCTGAGCGCCCGCTACCAGGCCACACAGACCATCGATTGCCAGGGTTGCGCCATTACTCCCGGCCTCATCAACGCCCATGCCCATGTACCGATGAGCCTGCTTCGCGGCATCGTGGCTGATTTGCAACTCGATGTCTGGTTGTTTGGGTACATGTTCCCCGTCGAAGGCCGCTTTGTGACGCCAGAATTCGTCCGCGCGGGTACCTTGTTGTCCTGCGCCGAGATGATCCGCAGCGGTACGACCACCTTCGTCGATATGTATTTCTACGAAGAAGAAGTCGCCCGGGCAGCCGACGAGGCCGGGATGCGTGCCGTCTGTGGCCAATCGGTTATGCGCCTGCCCTCACCCGATGCCTCGTCGTTCGACGTCGGCCTCGAGCGCGCTACCCGCTTCATCGATGCCTGGCACACCCACCCACGGATCACCCCCACCATCGCCCCACACGCACCCTATACGTGTACCGACGAAATCTATGCCCAAGCCGTCGCACTCTGCAAAAAATACGGCGTCCCGCTGGTCACCCACTTGTCCGAGACTGCCCGCGAGGTCGACGAATCGCGCATCGACCGCAATGGCACCCCCATCGGCTACGCCGAACGCGTCGGTGCATTTACGGTGCCCTGCATCGCCGCCCATTGCGTGCATGCCACCGACGAAGACATCGCCACCCTGGCTGCCAAAGGCGTCGGCGTGGCACCCTGCCCCACATCGAATCTCAAATTAGCCAGTGGCGTTGCTCCCTACCTCAAGTTCCTCAGTGCAGGGGTCAAAACAGGCCTCGGCACCGATGGCCCGGCATCAAATGACGATCAAGACATGTTCAGCGAAATCCACCTCGCCGCACTGCTCCCCAAAGGGTTGTCGGGCGATCCGACTGCAATGCCCGCCAAGACTGCCTTTTCGTTGGCTACCTCATCCGGCGCCCGGGCCATCCACCAGTCGGATCGCATTGGCACACTGGTAGTCGGCAAACAAGCAGATCTCATCGTCGTGTCACTCGGTGCCCTGCATAATTCACCGTCGTACACCTACGCCGCCGATGCCATCTACAACCAGCTCGTCTATACCTGTCATGCCAGCGATGTGCGTGACACAATTGTCGCTGGTCGCATCCTGATGCGCAATCGTGCGTTGCTGACGCTCGACGAGTCGGCAATTTTGGCCGATGCACGGCGGATCGCCAGCGACATCAACACCTTCCTCGCCAACCGCGAAGAACACCTGCTCGACAAAATCTTGGCAATCAGCCCGATCCAAGCCAGCGAGATATTTGAGATACAGGTCAAAGCCAAAATCGAACTCCGCGACGCCGTTGCCATCCATGCCATCCTCAGTGCAGCGCCGTTTACGATTAATCGCCAAAACCAACGCACACAGTACGACACCTACTTCGCCTGGAACGATGTCGCGCAAGGGCGTATCCGCCTGCGTGAGGATCATCGCCGCGACGCGCAGGGGCGTACCCCACCCTACTACACCCTGACCCTGACCGAGCCCGCCCTGCGCGTCGAATACAACGCTGCCGTCCAGTTATCGCGCGCCCGATACACTGCACCTGCCAACCACACTGAGCGCTTCTACCGCGAATACTTCCAACCCAATCAGGTACACACCATCACCAAAGAACGCCAGCGCATTCACATCACCTTCCGCGAAACCGAGTTTGCCGTCAACATCGACACCATCACCAGTACCCCCAACGCCGGTATGTATGTCGAAATCAAAAGCCGCACCTGGAGTCAACGCGATGCCACCCACAAAGCCGCGCTGATGGGCGATATCCTGCACCTGCTGGGTATTTCCGACAGCCGTCTGATCAAAGACGAATATGTCGACCAACGCTAGGTACATCATCGGCCTGACGGGCAACATCGCCTGCGGCAAAAGCACCGTCGTCCAGACCCTCGCCGATGCGGGGGTCCACACCATCGACGCCGACGCCGTCACCCGCCACCTCCAACAACCGGGCCAAGCGGTCTACCATGCTATCGTAGACGCCTTTGGCAACGCTATCGTCGCGGCTGACGGCACCATCGACCGGCGCGCGTTGGGATCAATCGTCTTTGCCGATCAGGCGCAACTCAAACGCCTCGAGCAACTGATCCACCCGGCCGTTCGGCAGCACATTCTTGGTTGGCTGGCGTCGCTCCCCGTGGGCACTGCCCAGACGCCGACTGTTGCGGTCATCGACGCCATCAAACTCATCGAATCAGGCTGGCCGGCCCATTGCGACGCCGTCTGGGTGGTGACTGCACCGCGCGCCGTTCAAATCGCCCGGTTGATGCAGACTCGTGGCTTGACCGAGGCCGAAGCAATCCTGCGTATCGATGCCCAATCAGCCCAAGCCGACAAAGTAGCGCAGGCCGATGTCGTCTTTGATAACACGGGCACCCTGGCAGCGCTCCAACAACAGGTGCGCGACGCGCTGGCAGCCGTCAAAGCCCACCTTGCCGCCCAATCCTAACCCACACGACAGGGCAACACCATGCATTTCACGCGTTTTTGGTCCATCGTCGAGGCCACCCACGATATCTCGAACCCCTGCACGCCGCAGAAGCTCGATCGCCTGATTGACCTCATGGGATTCCACGCCGATCAGCACATCCTCGACATCGGCAGCGGCCGCGGCTGGCTCGACATACGCATCGCCGAACGCACCGGGGCGCGGATTACTGCGATCGAAATCAATCCCTGGTTCAACGAAGTCGCCCGCCTGCGTGCCCAGCGCGCCGGCGTCCACGAGCGCATCGACATCATCGAAGCCGACGGTCGCACGGTCACCCTGACCGACCAAACCTACGACGCCGGTTTGTGCATTGGTGCATCCTTTGCCGTCGGCGGGCTTGCACCGCTCCTCGATACCTTCCGCCGCGTGGTCAAACCCGGCGGGCTCATCGCCGTGGGCGACATTTTCCGCATCACCGACACACTCCCAGCTGCACTCGACGAACTCGGCCCGGTCCCCACCCTGGCCGGCCTCGTCGACCAGATCCGTGGCGACCACGAGCCACTCGAGATGCTCGTGGCAACCCTCGAAGACTGGGACCGCTACGAAACCCGCAAGTGGCAGGCCGCGCAACAGTGGATAGCCGCCAACCCCACCGACCCCGAACACGATGACCTCGTCACTGCCGTCGCTACGATGCGCCACGATTACCTGCACTACGAACGCCCACACATTGGCTGGGCCATCGTCGTTGCGCGCGTCTAGCACAGGTTGTAACAAAACACCCCCCGTGGCACATGCCACGGGGGGTGTTCGTTGCTGTCAATTAGCTCTTCAGGCTGTGATACAAATCGTCGTGTTGCGCGACGATGCGATCCCATCCAAATATCTCCATCAAGGCACGCCCACCGCGGCTCAGGTGGAACGCCAGTTCAGGGTTGGTGCGCAGTTGCTCGATTGCTTCTGCCAAGGCTGTATCGCTATCTGGCTCAACCAGGAGGGCGTGCGTCCCGTCGATCAAATCCGGCAAGGGATCTTGGCTCACATTGAGCTGTGCCTTGGTGGTAATGACCGGCACACCATGTGCCAAACCGGTCAACAGACTACCGCGTCGATACGAATATCCGTCGCTGAAGGGCAATACGACTGCGTCGGCGGCTATCAGATACGCCGACACATCGGTCGGTTCGGCGTGACCCGTGACAATCACGCGATCCTCGAGGCCGTAGTCGATGATATTTTGGCGGACTCGGCGTGCATACGCCTGGTCTTCGTTCGATTCGCCTTCGCCGCCGATCAACGCCAGTCGCGTGCTGGCTGGCAATGTGCGCATCGCCAACAGCAGCGTATCGATGCCTTTGGTGTGTGTCAGCAACCCAAAGTACGCCAGCAACATGTCGCCCTGCAACACGCCAAACCGGCTCCGCCACAGGTCGCGATCGTAGTTTTCGGGGGGGGATGGCGATACATTCGCACCAATCGGGATAAACACGGTATTGGGATTCCACATCCCCTTGGGATCATCCACCACCGTGTGGTAGTCGCCGGCATTGGTCATCACCGCGCCGTCTGCGTCTTTGATGATTTTCTTTGTGTACCACCTGCGCAGAAAACCCGCCTTGGGGAACAGGTACGGCGGCAATAAATCATGGGCTGTCGTCACCACCCGCATGCCCTGTTTGCGTTCGCGCGACAACAAACCCGGGAGCCGATTGATGGCCACCTTCATGTCATATGCGCCTGTTTGGTATTGAATATGGACGATGTCGGGTTGGAGTTTGGCGACCGTTTGGCGGATAACGGGTATGCAGCTGTTGTCCCACTTTTCGATGCGCACCGGATAAATCCGCGCTGCATCGCGATACGCCTGCCCTTGTTTGCCCGTCATAATCGCGACCTCGTGGCCGCGCTGACTCAACGCTACGCTCAGCCGTCGGGTATAGTCACCAACCCCCCCAGACATGGGTGGATATTCGGCCGATATCATCAAAATACGCATTGCACATCCTCGCTTCAGTCCTGTGTAGCCTACGCCTGCGTCGTTAGACGCTCCGTCCCAACAGACTCGCCGCGAGCTCTTGGAGCTGCGTTTGTACTGCGCCATCGACCACCTGCACGCGCGCCAACGCCGCACAAGCCGTCACATAGTGCACCTCAGCCAAATGCGCGGTATAGGCCTGTGCACCCGAGGCATCGATTGCCTGCCGGGCAGCCGCCAACCCGGCATCATCACCGGCCGGCGTTGCATACAATCGATGGATGGGACCGTCACTCGCCTCACTCGCCAGCGCGTAGATGACCGGTAGGCTTTGTTTGCGGCGCAACAAATCTGCTGCGTCGGGTTTGCCGGTCACTGCCGGATCACCCCAGATACCCAGGATATCATCCTGCATTTGGAACGAAATCCCCAGGTGAAGCCCGAATTCGCCCAGTGCGAGCGCATCGGCATCCGACGCGTTGGCCGCCAGTGCACCGAGTTCGCAGCAAGCAGCCAGCAAGACCGCGGTCTTGCGCGTCACCATCGCCACGTATTCGTCCTCTGTCACCGTCTGCTTGCCCTCGAAGCTGATATCGAGGTATTGGCCCTCACAGATCGCGAGAATGGTACGGTCAAAGCGCGCCAGTATTTCGAGCACTTGCTCGGCTGCGAGCCCTGTTTGCCGGAGGCGTTGGATGGCCAAATGTGCCACCACAAACATCCCGTCACCGGCATTGATGCCTTGGGCGAGACCCCATATGGTCCAGAGCGTGGTCCGGCCACGGCGCAAATCACTATTATCTTGGATGTCATCATGGATCAACGAAAAATCGTGAATCAGCTGTATCCCCGCCGCCAAGGGGAGCGCTTGTGCGTAGGTGCCACCCATCATTGCGCAACACATCATCGTGATGATGGGCCGTAATAGTTTGCCGGGATCAGCATACTCGACCTCGAGCGCCCGATTACGCCAGCCGAGATGATACTCCTGCATCGCATAAAATTCGCGCACTGCTGCTGCATGCGCCGGGTAGGCAGCCTGCATCTCGGCGCGTATCTGCGTCCGTATATCGTGAGTCATGCGGCACTCCCTATGCGTCCATTCGAACGACGCCGTAACTGGTGTGAATAGGTCTATTATCACCGATGTACGCCGCTCTCACAACTCATGGGTACGATGGTCGTACACACGAACGATCGTATCTGTGAAGAAGAACTGGGCCGACACACCACCCACCACCACGCCTTTCAGAAAAAGATGAAAATATTCTCATCCTTGTAATTAGGTTGTCATCCTTGTACGTTGTAGAGTATGTAACAGGGTAGTACACTACTGCTAGTACGATAGATTGTCCTAAGAGGAGCAGATATGGCGCCGAACCTCAGATTCCGCTTTAGTCCGGCCAAAGACGGCTTGGTTAAAGTGCTCGGGCCACTCGAAACAGACATCATGCAGGTCATCTGGCATGACGATTGTGGCACTGTCAAAAAGGTCCATCGCGCCCTCGCACAAAATCGCGATATCGCATACACCACCGTTATGACGACGATGAGCCGACTCGCCGAAAAAGGCGTCCTCAAGCGCCAGCGCGATGGCCTCGCCTATACATACACCCCCACCTTGACCGAAGACGATTTCGTCACCATGGTCGTCCAACAGGTCCTCGACGGCCTGCTGACCGACTACAGCGAGACAGCCGTCGACTACATGATCGACTTCTTGGTCCGCAACAACCCCAACGAGCTCGAACGTCTGCGCGGCGTCATCAGCAAAACCGCAGTCGCCTAAAAACCAACCCCCCTCGGGCATGCCCGAGGGGGGTATTTTGTTGCCTTTTTTCGGCTAGACCACCGTACCCCACAAATCATATTCGGTGGTCGTCGTGATTTTGACGGTGCGGATTGTCCCCACATCACCCTTGCCCCATGCAAAGACCTGCCCATCGACCTCGGGCGCATCGCGGAACGACC
>CAIZHO010000398.1 GCA_903932805.1 uncultured Roseiflexaceae bacterium
ATCTCGCTCAAGCAAAAAGAATTCGTCGAAGCTGCGGTGTGTGTGGGTGTCAAGCAGTCGAGCATTATGTTCAAGCATATTTTGCCCAATGCTATGAGTCCCATTATTGTTGCTGCGACGCTCGAAATCGGCAGTGCTATTTTGAGTGAATCGACACTGTCGTTCTTGGGTATCGGCTTCCCACCGGACACCCCAACCTGGGGTCGACTGGTAACTGATGGCAGTCAATATTTGCAGATTGCTCCACATTTGCCGTTGATCCCTGCTGCGTTGATCTTTGTCACCGTGTTGAGCATCAACTTCATGGGTGACGGCCTGCGCGACGCACTCGACCCACGGTCGCGACTCTAGGGAGTGTGATGGACACACTACGTATCACCATGATTGCGCCCTTCGGCATCCGGCCGAAGGGCACCCTTTTGGCCCGTATGCTCCCGCTTGCCAAGGCATTGACGCGGGACGGCATGCGGGTCCATATCATTGCGCCACCCATCCACAACCCTCAGGATGCCGATACGACCGTCGTCATCGATGATGTCACCGTGACGCATACGGCGGTTGCAACGTTGCCCAGTGTGTTGGGTGTGGCGCAGCAGGTGGGGTCGTTGGTGCAAGCGGTGCGGCGCAGTATGCCGGACATCGTCTATCTGTTCAAGCCCAAAGGCCATGCCGGGTTGGCGGCCCGTTGGATCCAGCTGACCAATCCGCACATCCCGTTGGTTGTCGATTGCGACGACAGGGAGGGCACGGGTGGGTGGAACGACGTATTGCCGTACCCCCGCGCTGCCCGCTGGCTCTTTGACTGGCAAGAGCGGACCCTCCCGCCACGTGCCGCTGCGGTGACAGTCGCAAGCCGCACGTTGCAGAGCTTGTGTTGGGCCGATGGCTGTCGCGCAGATGGGGTGTTTTATGTGCCCAATGCGGCCGATGTTCCATCGGTCGCCGAATTGGCGACCCAGCGTCACGGACAGACGATGGTGCTGTACACGCGCTTTTGGGAGTTCGATGTTGTCGCATTTGTGCCCGTGCTGGCGCGCATCTGTGCGGCTTTGCCGGAGTGTCGGATCGATGTGATCGGAACCGGCGAGCAGGGCGAAGAGCGTACATTTGCGGCGTTGGTGGCTGCTGCGGGGATTGGTCCACAGGTCACCATGCATGGGTGGCTCGCCCCCGAGTCGATTGGCCCGGTGTTGGCGCAGGCGTCGGTGGCACTGGTGCCGGTCCGTGACACGTTGATTAATCGGGCGCGCTGTTCGGCCAAGCTGCTCGAGTTGCTCGGTGCGGGGATTGCGGTGGTCGGCCATGATGTGGGCGAATTGCGCCAGTTTGTCGCGCATGGCAGCAATGGTGTGTTGGTTGCCCCCGACGACGCCGACGGGTTTGCCGATGCCGTCATTGGGTTGTGTGGTGATGAAGCCCGACGCACGGCAATGCAAGGCGCAGCGATGGTGAGCGCACGCCGTGAGTGCTGGGATGCCCGGGTGCCGGCCTGTCGCGCAGCTTTTCGATATGCGACCCAACAGACCCGGGACCGCTGAGGCATACGTGCACGGGGCAATCCAGACGACCACAACGCCCCCGCCGTGCGCCGCACGGCGGGGGCGCTTTCCCCTGCTACAAACCGATACTGCGCAAGGCGAGGATCCCGGCGATGAGCACGGCACAGACAAAAATGATGACCGGGATGGCGTTGGCACGCAGGTCGTCGGCGGTTATGGAGCTGGGACGGGGTTTTTCGTAGCGGACCCCGCGCCAGTAGGTGACGTTGCCAGGGCGCTGGGGCGACAACAGGGTGCGCCAGAGTTCGATGCCTTGGGCGATGGCAATCCCGCCAAAGAGCAACGCACGGATGGGCAGAGGGATGCGCAGGACCGTCGATACGACAAGGGCGATTGCAAAGAGAATGGGGAGCCGCCAGTGGCGCGGTGGCAGTTGGAATTGCATCGGTGGACCTCGTAGAAATGTCTATAATATGCATACCATCATACGAGAAAAAACATGAGTGACGCGAATTATTTGATTGCCCGCCCCAAACAACCGCTGATCGTGACCATCTTCAGAGGGGTGACTTGGGTGGTGCTGGTGCTGGGCGTGTATTTGGCGGGCTTGGTGTATCTGGTCAAAGTACAAAGCGGTCTGGACGAAACGCAGCCGGCTGATGCAGCGATTGTGTTGGGAGCTGCGGTGTGGGCTGGTTCGCCGTCACCGGTGTTGACGGCGCGGCTGGCGCATGCGTTGGAGCTTTTTCAGAAAAAACAGGTGAACTATATTATTGTGACCGGCGGTACCGGGACCGGCGATAATCTGTCGGAGGCCGAGGCGGGTGCGCAGTATCTGATCGAAAACGGTGTGCCGGCGAGTAACATCGTGATGGAGCGTGATGGGCGCTCGACATTGCAGAGTCTGCAGGCAGCGGCCCGACTCGCCGCACCGTTGCGGTTGCAACGGGTATTGCTGGTGAGTGACCCGTTCCATATGTTGCGGTCGCTCAAAATGGCTCATGATTTGGGCTTTGAGGCGTTTGCATCACCGACACAGACGTCGCCGATATCGACGCGACCGCGTGAAGAATGGCTGTATATGGTGCGCGAGGCGATTGCGTATACGTCTTACGTGTTTGGAGGTCAGTGACCATATAGAGCGGGGCTTATTGCAATAAGCCCCGCCCAAAAAACTCTGGCCCGCGAAAG
>CAIZHO010000399.1 GCA_903932805.1 uncultured Roseiflexaceae bacterium
CTCTCAGGGCGCCACGATTTGACCGAGGCCGACGCAGCCCAGGCACTGACCGAGATCATGACCGGTGTGGCCACCCCGGCCCAGATTTCAGCATTCCTCACGGCACTGCATCTCAAAGGCGAAACCGCCGCCGAAATCGCCGGTATGGCCCGCATCATGCGCGACCACGCGCTCGAAGTCGCCATACAATCCGGCGCCGTCGACACCTGTGGCACCGGCGGTGACGGTGGCGGCACGTTCAACATATCGACCATTGCCGCATTCGTGGCGGCCGGCGCAGGGGTACGCATTGCCAAACACGGCAACCGCGCCATGTCGAGCCGCTGTGGGTCAGCCGATGTCCTCGAGGCGCTTGGGGTGAATCTCGAGCTCGAGCCCAAGGACGTCGCCAAGCGCATCGACACCGACAACTTTGGATTCATGTTTGCGCCGCGCTTCCACCCCGCGATGCGCTTTGCTGGCCCCGTCCGGCGCGAAATCGGCATCCGCACCGCCTTCAACCTGCTCGGGCCGCTGACCAACCCCGCCCGCGTACGCCGTCAAGTCATCGGTACCGCCAACGACACGCTGGCACTCAAGCTCGCCGAAGCGTTGTCGCTGCTCAACATGGACGCAGTGATGGTCTTTGCAGGCTATGGCAATGTCGACGAGCTTTCGCTGGCCGGCGAAAACATCGTCTACGAGGTCCATGGCAACCAACCAATCGGGCGCACGCTCCTCGATGGTTGTGATTTCGATTTGGTCCGCGCCCCCAACAGCGCGCTTGCCGGCGGCGACACCACCGAAAATGTCACCATTGCCCGGGCGATCCTTGCAGGCACGGGGACCCGGGCCCAACACGACGTGGTGGTCTTCAATGCAGCCGCCGCCATCCGTACTGCCGATATGACGCAGTCATGGCACGCGGCAATCGAACGCGCCCGAGCATCCATTGCGTCGGGCGCGGCACGGGACCGCCTGCTGCAGGCTATTGCATAGCTCAGACAAAACTATATTTGCGCCAGACTGCATCGCGTTCGAGTTCATTCAATAATGCAAACGCGATGTAGGTCGGTTGGCGCGGGACACTCAACAACGGCATGCTGGCTTCGGTTGGGGTACGACCACCCTTGCGATGGTTACACGACCGACAGGCAGCCACCACATTGTGCCACTCGGTGGTACCCCCATGGGCACGGGGGACCACATGGTCTATGGTTAGTTGACCACGGGTCGTGGCGACGCCACAGTACTGACAGGTCTCTTTGTCACGCATGATGACGCCGTGTCGGGTGCATGGGAGTTTGAGGTTGCGGGGGATGCGGATGTAGCGGGTGAGGCGTATGACGAGGGGGATTGCATAGCGACGGGTTATACCGCACATGAACCGTTGAGCGGCTTCGACGACTTCGGCTTTTTCTTGGAGCAACAAAACCAGTGCACGCCGTGCGGGGACCAACTGCAGAGGTTCGTAACTTGCATTCAGCACCAATACCCGTTGCATGCAGGCCTCCTGGCACAGTCCGTTACGGCGAGGAAGGATACATCATCCACGACGCGATACCGACAGGGGAGATGGTGTGATCGGAAGCAGAGCGACGAACCACACAACATCTAGTGGGTGAGTGTTGTCGACATCACTACTGCTAGCATACATGAGTGCCTTCGGAGTGTCAATGGTTTTGACAGCGTTTGACGGTGGATGATATACTCGTTGCAGGACATTTTTGTTCATCAAGGAGGCTTCGATGCCGTTTACATTGCCCACTTTGGCCTATGATGTTGCAGCCCTCGAGCCGCACATCGATGCCGCCACTATGACGATTCACCATGGCAAGCATCATGCCGCCTACGTCACCAATGCCAACAACGCATTGAACGACCACAGCGCCCTGCAGGCGTTGAGCGCCGAAGCATTGCTCGCCAAAATCAGCGACACCCCCGACAGCATTCGTCAGGCCCTCATCAACAACGTTGGTGGGCACGTCAATCACACGATGTTTTGGGAACTGATGACCCCAGGCGGTTCAAAGGTCCCCACCGGCACCTTGTCCGTTGCCATCACCAACACCTTTGGCGGGTTGGACCAGCTCAAAGCTGCGATCAACGACGCCGGTATGAAGCGCTTTGGCAGCGGTTGGAGCTGGTTGGTCAGCGACGCAGCCGGCGCACTCAAAGTCATCAGCACCCCCAACCAAGACAGCCCCATCATGCAGGGCTTGACCCCTGTGTTGGGCGTTGATGTATGGGAGCATGCCTACTACCTCAACTATCAAAACCGCCGCGCCGATTATTTGGCAGCCTGGTGGAACGTGGTGAACTGGGACGTCGTGGCCAAAAAATACGGCCGCTAATCTCTTATTCATCTAGGTTGGAGTGCGGAGTTCGGCGTCTGCCGAACTCCGCATTCGTTCCATTTTTGCAATACAACTGTGGTACAATTTTTCACAGTCGCGTCTGTTGTTTGTTTTTCCGTCGATTGCAAGGAGTCTCACCGCATGGCTATCGAAAAGTCAACCTGGACCACCAAAGCTGGTCTCGCTCAGATGCTCAAGGGTGGCGTCATTATGGATGTCATCGACGAAGAACAGGCCAAAATCGCAGAAGAAGCAGGCGCTGTTGCTGTGATGGCACTCGAACGCGTCCCAGCAGATATACGTCGTCAAGGCGGCGTTGCTCGCATGAGCGACCCCGAACTGATTATCCGCATCAAAGAATCCGTGACCATCCCGGTCATGGCCAAGGCCCGCATCGGTCACTTCGTCGAAGCCCAGGTGCTCGAGGCATTAGGTATTGACTACATCGACGAATCCGAAGTCTTGACCCCAGCCGATGACGAGTTCCACACCGATAAGCACAAGTTCAAGATTCCGTTCGTCAACGGCTGCAAAAACCTGGGCGAAGCACTGCGTCGCATCACTGAAGGTGCGGCTATGTTGCGCACCAAGGGTGAAGCAGGCACCGGCAACGTCGTCGAGGCCGTCCGCCACGCACGTACCGTCTTTGGCGAAATTCGCAAGCTCCACGGCATGTCCGAAGACGAACTCTTCACAGCTGCCAAAAATCTGCAAGCACCATATGACCTGGTCAAGTCCGTCGCACAGGCCGGTCGCTTGCCCGTGGTCAACTTCGCTGCGGGTGGTATCGCAACCCCAGCCGATGCTGCTTTGATGATGCAATTGGGCGTCGACGGTGTGTTTGTCGGATCGGGCATCTTCAAGTCCGGTGACCCAGCCAAGCGCGCCAAGGCAATTGTGCAGGCCACCACGCATTATCGCGATGCCGCAATCATCGCCGAAGTCAGCAAACACCTCGGCGAGGCCATGGTCGGCATCGAAATCAGCAAATTGCCACAGGATCAACTGTTGGCAAACCGCGGCTGGTAAATCCTCTCACAGGACGACCACGTGCGGTGCACGTGGTCGTTTTTAGCATCATCGGAGGCGCCATGACAGTCGGAGTTCTCGCGCTCCAAGGCGCTTTTGTCGAACATGAGGCAATGCTCCGCAGCATCGGCGTCGACGTGCGTCAAATACGCCTACCCCGTGACTTGACCGGGGTCGACCGCCTCATCATCCCCGGCGGCGAGAGTACGACCATCGGCAAACTGATGGTCATGTATGATCTGCTTGTCCCCTTGCGTGAACGCATTGCAGCCGGTATGCCGACGTGGGGGACGTGTGCGGGTGCGATATTGATGTCGCGGCGCATCCTCGATGGTCGGCCCGACCAGCCAGCGTTACAGGTGATGGACATCGAGTCACGGCGCAATGCCTTCGGCAGTCAACTCGACAGCTTCGAAGCCGATATCGACATGATTGGCCTCGATGCTCCATTTCATACGGTGTTTATCCGAGCGCCCATCCTTCAAAATCCTGGTCCCGCCTGTCACGTCCTTGCGAGCCTGGCAGACGGGCGCATCGTCGCTGCGCGTGAGCAGCATATGCTGGCCACATCGTTCCACCCCGAGCTCACCAGCGACGACCGTATCCACCGCTACTTTCTCACACTCTAGCAGGTGAGGGTCTATGTACCGCATCTTGACACCGCCTGATCTTTTGACGTTGCGTCACAAACCACGTGCAGTCGCATTACTCAATCCCGATGCAATGTTGCTCAGCGCACATCGCCCGCTGGTATTCGGCATGCGCTCCCTGCTGAGCACCAACGGTCGATACAGCAGTGCGTTCGTTCGTGATGGAGCGGTCAGTGCCGTCTTGCATGCGCATGCACCGGTGAGTAGACCTGAGCGAGAACTCGTTGCATTGGCGAGTTATGGCCCACTGATGCGGTATCCGAGTGATCACGATCTCTGGTTTCGACTCCTTGAGGCGCATGTCATCGACAGCGGCAACCATCACGTCCAACGCTTGTATGCGACGCTATCATTCGAAAGCGACGACCTCAGCGAGATTTTCCGGCAGAGCGGGTATAGTTGCTATGCACGGCAAGCCGTGTTCCGCCTCGAAGGCCCGGACTGGAATCAAGGCACACGCTTTGCAGCCCTCCAACCACAGACACGGCACGACGTCTGGGGCGTCCACCAGCTCTATGGTGCAGTCACCCCGAAGCCGGTCCAACATGCCGAAGCACGTACCGCACGCGATTGGGCGTTGCCCATTGCAACCCCATGGGACGAGTACAAACTACGCGCCTGGGTGTTACGCCACGAAGACCGTGTCGTCGCGTCGATACGTATCAAAAGCAGCCGTAGCGCACATGTCGTCACCCTGCTCGTGCATCCCGATGTACGCGCTGACGTTGCAGATATGCTCCGTTATGGGATGAGCCAAATTGCGGACAGTTTGCCCATCTGGTTGATCTTGCGAGAGTATCAAGAAGAGCTCCAATGGCCTGCCCAAGACCTCGGCTTTCAACCGTTCCGCGAACACCACTTGCTCGTCCGACATACCGTTGCATTTACGCGCCGACCGGTCCTGGCCCGTGTACTCGATCCCGCCCGTGAGCAAGGCACCCCCATCCCTTCTATCATCCCAGCCAGCGAACAAGCGAGGCATCATGTCACACCCGAACGTCATCACGAGTAACATCGACGACTTGCTCGATATCATCCCGGCCCGAGTCCGCACGCTGCTGTCCGAGGCGAGCGAATCGACCGATGACTTACTCGAAATCGTCCTCGACCTCGGTCGCCTCCCCGAAGCGCGCTATCGGACATCGGCCAATCTATTGGGGACGCTCGAAATCACCTTCGAAGACATCGAGGCGGTTACGACGCGCATCAGTGCATTCGGCGAAGACAATCGGGCCGGCATCCCACGCACGTTGCACCGCATCTCGGCGATGCGCAACCGGTCGGGACGCATCGTCGGTTTGACGTGTCGTGTCGGTCGCGCGGTCATTGGCACGATTAGTGTGGTCCGTGACCTCGTCGAATCCGGCAAAAGTGTGTTGTTGCTTGGGCGCCCCGGCGTCGGCAAAACGACCATGCTCCGCGAGACTGCCCGCGTGCTCGCAGATGACGCCCGCAAACGGGTGATTATCGTCGACACGTC
>CAIZHO010000400.1 GCA_903932805.1 uncultured Roseiflexaceae bacterium
TCCCGGCGATACGAGACTGATCGAGCAAGACGGTCTTGATAACCCGACTGGTGCTCTGCAGGGTCGTGCACCAGGTGGCAGGGGTGAGCGCAGGGTCAAACGGCTCGGGGCCGTGATCGGCGTCGAGGGTGGCGAGTTCTGGTGCAGACAACAGCCGTATGCGGCCGAACTTGCGCTGGTCGATGAAGCGCACCTCGCGCCCATCGGTCAACCCAAAGGCCACCCGCTGTTGCGGATCATCTGCGTCGTCGCGGGGAAGGACAGCAAACCGACCGGTCATGCGCAAGTGGGCGACGAAGGTCATGCCAGTGCTGAGCGGCAGGACAATCCACTTGGCGCGCCGTTGCCAACCGGTCACCGCTGCGCCGGCAAGCAATCCGCCGAATGTATCCGCAGGGATGTCGTGGATTGTCCGCGACCACGAAACCCGGACCGTGCCATCGAAGGTGGCGCCGCTGATCTGTGCGCCGAGGGTGCGGGCTGCTTGTTCGACCTCGGGGAGCTCAGGCACGGTCGTCTGCCTGCCACTCGGCACGGGCGAGGCGTTGGCGCAACAGATGGTCTGCGAGGACCAACGCAACCATGCCTTCGGCAATGGGGACGAGCCGTGGCAGGACCGTGGGGTCATGGCGGCCGTGGATGGCGATTTCGCTTTCGTTGCCATCGCGGTCGACGGTGGCTTGTGGGCGTGCAATCGAGGCGGGTGGTTTGGCGGCGATGCGCATCGTGATTTCTTCGCCGGTGCTGATGCCACCCAAGATGCCACCGTGGTGATTGGTGGACGTCCCGATGCTCCCATCCGCACGGCGGACAAACGGATCGTTGTGCTGGGCAGCAGACATCGTGGCAACACTGAACCCTGCGCCGAACTCGAGGCCTTTGATGGCGGGGATGCTGAACAGCGCCTTGCCGAGGTCGGCTTGGAGCTTGTCGAACACGGGTTCACCGAGGCCGGCAGGCACCCCGCGGGCGCGGATTTCGACAATCCCCCCGAGCGAATCGAGGTTTTTGCGGGCCTCGTCGACGGCTGCAATCATCCGCTCTGCGGCGACGGGGTCGGGACAGCGCATGATGTTTTGTTCGATGGTGGCTTCGTCGAATGTCTGGGCGACGATGTCGGCGCACTGTTGCACCCAGGCGACCACACGGATGCCCGACTGCGCAAGGAACGCCTTGGCGACGGCCCCGGCGGCGACGCGCCCTATGGTCTCGCGCGCGCTCGAACGCCCGCCGCCGCGATGATCGCGGAAGCCAAACTTGGCGTCCCAACTATAATCGGCGTGGCCGGGACGGTAATAGTCTTTGATCGAGTCGTAGTGGTGTGATTTGGCGTCGGAATTAAACACCACCATGGCAATCGGGGCACCGGTGGTGCGCCCTTCGAAAACACCAGACAGAATCTGGACCTGGTCTGGTTCTTTGCGTTGTGACGATACTTTGCTCTGCCCGACGCGGCGCCGCTCGAGCTCGACCTGGACGATTGCTTCGTCGAGTGCAATACCGGCAGGACAGCCGTCGAGGATACACCCGACGGCGACGCCGTGCGACTCGCCGAAGGTGGTCACGCGGAAGACCGAACCAAAGGAATTGCCTGCCATCGTCTGTCCTTTATGTGTTAGTGCCCTGCGGGCGGGAGCGATGCAATGAGGGAGCGGGCCACATCAGGCTTGTCGGTGATGATCCCGTCGACGTGCAGGAGCGCAAAACGGCGCATCTCGGCTTCGTCGTTAACAGTCCACACATTGACGGCATAGCCTGCACGACGCACAGCGGCAATCGAAAAAGCAATGCCCGGCAACGCCCGATACGGGTGCCATGCTTGGCACCCATACTGCTTGAGCGCAGGCATCGGCCAGAACTCGCGCAACCGCGTGAGTGGGTGCCAGGTGTCGGAGCCCATTAAGTAGGCAATCGGGATGCGTGCATCGGCTGCACGTACCTCGTGGAGCGCAAGCGGCTCGAACGACGAGATGATGACTGCGTCGGTCATACGCGCATCGCGTATTGCCGCCAACACCGGCCCTGCGACGCCGGCGTGTTTGAGCTCGACATTCAGGCGCATCCCACGGGTGCGTGCTAAGTCGAGGACGTCGGCGAGCAATGGGACCCGTTCGCCACGGATGTCGAGCGTCTGCGTGTCGGCATACGTGATGTCACGGACGACGCGATCGGTGGACTCCCAACGGCCGGTCGTGTCGTCGTGGAAGACCACCAGTTTGCCGTCGCTGGTGCAGATCACGTCGAGTTCCGACATGTCGGCGCCCATATCTGCGGCAAGTGCAACAGCCGGCAGCGTGTTCTCGGGGGCATATGCCGATGCGCCGCGGTGTGCAATAACGATGGTCATCGCCTAGGCCAACTGACTCGCGATGGTGTCGTCGTCGATGGGGTTGACGGCACTGCGCGCTTGTTCCGAGAGCATGGGTGAAAGGACTTTTTGGATGGCCATGACGTGCGCGCAGGTGCCGTGGCCACGGAAGAAGTCACAATCGCACCGCCAGACACCGGCATCGACCGTGATGACATGATCGTTGTTGCCGCCGCGAAAGGTCGCCGTGAGCGTCTGGATGGCGATGCGTTCGGGTTGGGTGGCATAGTGACGGGCTTTTTCGATTTTGGAGATGAGGTCCGAGTGCATAGA
>CAIZHO010000401.1 GCA_903932805.1 uncultured Roseiflexaceae bacterium
ACGTTATACACCGTGCTGGCCGGATCGAGTGTCTCGATCAGGGCTGCGTTCAAATCGGGGTCCGAGTTGTCGATGACGTACAAGCGTGGGTGGGTGCGTGTGCCGCGTGGCTGGTCATTGTAAAAGGGATGATTGAGCGCCGATTGCACGGCAATATTGCCCAGTGCAGAGCCGCCGATACCCAGCACGACAAAGTTTTCGACGTGCATCACCTTCTGCGCAGCAGCCAGAATGGCACTGATGTCTTGGGCGGGCAAATCGGGCCAGCCGAGGTGGGCGCGGTTGGCTTCGATGTCGGCCAACGCGGCCCCAGCGGCAGCGGCCATTGCGTGGATGTCGGCCGGGTCGATCCCGTGCGCGCCGACGACCGTGCGGAGGGTGTTATTGATGTCCAGCCGGATGCGCATCGATGATTGCCATTGGGGGTTGTGGTAATCCATTGTTCCTCGCTGCTCTGCTGTCTACATTACGGTGTGGGTTGCAGTGCTCGATAGGTTGCTTCGTCGATGAAGGCCCCACCGCTGATGGTTCGGCTCTGCTCGATGCGGTGTGTGTCGAAGGTGAGTGTTGCCTGCATGACGCGGAAGCATTTGGTGTCCATGATGGGTTTGTTGACCACAAAGCCCACCTCTACCTCGCGCTCGTTGTATTCGATCGCCAAATCGTTGTAGCGATCGACACGGACGCTGACCGTGCTCTGACAACGGTCACAGCGCACATACAACACAATCGCGCGCTCGGGAGGGGTCAACTGGATGCCGAAAATGCGTTTGAGCCAGCTCATCTGCGCCCCTGCAAAAGATATTCTGAGAAGTATAGCATACCGCTGCAAACGCCTACACGAGCGTATGGACGACGCCCTCGGCAGCCCGGTAGAGGCGATCGCGCACGGCAGCGGCCACGCCATCACCCTGGGGCTCGGCGATGACGATCAGCGCATACCCCTCGGCATCGGCAGCGCGCAGTGCGGCAAACAATGACCGCGCTATCTGCGCACCATCGGTCGTCGCACCGAGGCACATGGTGTCGATTCCTTGCATCCCCGCGAATTGTTCGTCTTCGGCATAACACAGCCAAATAATGCGTTTTTGTGCATGCGCATCCAGCACCGTTCGGCGCACCGCGGCAGAAGCACCGCGGAGCAGCATGAGTGGTGTGCGGGGCGCATAGTGTTTGAGCAGCATGCCGGGGGCGGGGGCTGCTTGGCTGGCAGCGAGGGTGCGCGTCATAATCTGCACCTCACCCAACACCGTACTCAATTGTTCGGCGCTGACATCGCCTTGGCGCAGGATGCGTGCAGGCGATTGGGTGATGTCGACAATGGTCGATTCGACGCCTATCCGGCATGGGCCGGCGTCGAGCACCATGGCGATGCGACCGTCGAGGTCGTGCATGACATGCATGCCGGTGGTGGGGCTGGGGTGCGAAAAAAGATTGGCTGACGGAGCTACCAACGGCGTCTTACTGGCACGGATCAGTGCCAATGCGACCGGATGGGCAGGCATCCGTACCGCTACGGTGTCGAAGCCGGCGGTTATCTGCGTACTCAACGTGGGGTGGCGCGGCAGGAGGATGGTTAATGGACCAGGCCAGAATGTCTCGGCCAGCAGGGCAAATGCGGGGGGGAAGTCGGTCGCCACACCCGCTAGTTGGCCGATGTCGGCGATATGCACGATGAGCGGGTCGGTCGTTGGTCGCCCTTTGGCTGCGAATATGCGTGCCACAGCCGCCGGATTGTGTGCGTCAGCGGCCAGGCCATACACCGTCTCAGTGGGCATGGCCACCAAGTCACCCGCGGCGATGTGCGCGGCGGCGGCGGCGATGTCGGCCTGGTCGGGGTCTGACGCCGAAATCAAGCGCAGGACGGTCTTCATGCCAGTTGGTGGTAGCCGCCGCGGTAATACACCAACGGAGCGCGGTCGCTGACGTGGGCTTCGTTCAGGGCCCCGACCACAATCGAATGATCGCCACCCGGCAACACATGCGCCAAGGTGCATTCGAACGTGGCACAGGCATTGGCAATCACGGGGATGCCCGCCGCAGTGGTCGAACAATTGATGCCGGTGAATTTGTCGGTGATTTTGCTGGCGAAGTGCTGCGAAATATCCGCTTGATCGGCCGCCAAAATACTCACCGCAAAAATACCTGACTTGAGGATGGCAGTGTGCGTAGGGAGTTGGTTCTGGATGCAGACCAGTAACAGTTGTGGCTTGAGCGACAATGACGTGAACGAGCTCACGGTCATTCCATAGGCTGCATTGTCGTGGACCGTCGTTACGACGGTCACACCGCTCGTAAAACTCCCCATCGCTTTGCGAAACAATGCATCGTCGATTGACATGAATTCCTGCTATCTGCTGTGGTACTACGAGTGTTGCCCTCATTATAGTAGCAAAACCCACCCGACTGCGGTACCAGGCAATGCTACACTACAGACACACAGACTGCATATTGCGAAGGGAACACCATGCAGAGGATATTGGACACCGTACTGGCACAAACCCCGACGATTCTCATCGTTTTGAGCATTCTGCTGGGCACGATTGTGATTGCCCGACGGCTCCGCGTGGTGTCGCAAGCGGCTGCAACGCGTATGGGGTTCCCGGCGGACATCGCCGCCCTGGCAGGCAGCGTCGTCTTTGTCGTCACGCTCCTCGTCGGCGCCTCGATTGCCTTTGCCCAAGGTGGCTGGGGGACCATCGCCTCGAGCGTGATGGCCGGTCTTGGGTTGGGTGGCGTGGTCGTCGCCTTGGCCATCCAAGACGTCGCCAAAAGCTACACCGCCGGCATCATGCTGCTCTATTATCGGCCCTACCAGGTGGGCGACGAAGTCACCATCGCGGGCATCCGCGGTACCGTCACCGCCATGCGCCTGCATGTCACCGTGGTGCGTAACCAAGCGGGCATCTTGGTACACATCCCCAGCAACGTCATCAACGGCAGTGCCATCATGAACCACACCCGCTCGGGGCTACGGCAACAGACCTATGCGCTGACCGTGCCGCGCAACAGCGCCTTCGAGGGCATCATCGACGCGTTACCGCGCATCGTCCAAGCGCTCCCTCTGGTCGCGGCCGAGCCGCACTGCACCGCCAGCATCGCCGACATGCAGGGCGCTCAGGTGACCATCCATGTCGTCGCATGGACCGCCGCCGAACACGACGACGACGGGTCGTGCCGCACCGCGGTCATTTTGGCTATCGATGCATACCTCGGCACCCAGGCCAGCACCACTCGTGCTGGTTCGCAGGTCAGCAAGGTCGATTAGCAGCAGACGACGACGGAGCATGAGAAAACCGCCCCGTTCCGCGTCGCGGAACGGGGCGGTCTGCTCGGGTCGGCTTATTCGCCGCGCGCCAGATAAAACGTCATCGAATGCAACACTGACAGCGGGTCAATGTAGCGCACCCAGACCCCCGCGGGGACCTGCAAAACCGTCGGCGCATAGCTCAAGAGCGCGCGCACTCCTGCGTTGATGAGCACATCCGCCACGCCTTGGGCACGATCGGCAGGGACCGCGATGATGGCCATCTCGATGCCACGGGCCGATATCGTCTGGGCAATACTGTCACTATGCTGGACCACAATCGTGCCCAACGGCTTGCCGACTTTGTCGGGGTTGGCGTCGAACACTGCCGCGATGTGGATCCCCTGCGCGCGGAAGCCCTCGTAGCGCACAATGGCCTCACCCAACTGCCCCGCGCCAATCAGCGCCACTGCCCACGATCGGTCGAGCCCAAGGATCTGGTCGATTTGCTCGAGCAAGCGCTCGACGTCGTAGCCGATGCCCTGCTTGCCGAACTCGCCGAAGTACGACAAGTCTTTGCGGATTTGGGCGGCTGTCACATTGATGCGATCACCGAGCTCTTGGGACGATACCGACAGCACACCTTCGTGCAATAGGTAGCGTAGGCTCCGCGCATACAGCGGGAGTCGACGCACAACGACGTCGGGTGGCATGACAGCACGACTCACAAAGACTCCTCAGCTACGCACAGAAAAGACATATAATGTGTCGAGAATAGCACTATTTTTCACAACATGCAAGTAAAGCGCATTTTGACGCAGTAGCGTGCTATACTATCATGCATTTGTGTATGTCGTTTGACCGCTATGAGGTATCGTGTATGCGCCAAAAACCCGCCATTGCCGCGCTTCGGTCGATGCGCAGTGCGCCCCCTGCGGCGGCACCTGCCGTACCCGTCGTCGCGCGCTTGTCTGCCAACGAAAACCCCCTCGGTCCCTCACCCAAAGCAATGGCCGCCGCCGCCGCCGCGATACCCACCATGCACCGCTACTCAGACCCCAACAATACCGCACTGCGCACCGCGCTGGCAGCACACTTCGATCTGCGGCCCGACATGGTACTCTGCGCCAACGGGTCGGACGAGCTGATCTTGCTCATCGCGCTGGCGTACCTCGAGCCGGGTGACGAAGTCGTCATGGCAGACGGCACGTTCGTCAGCTATGTGATGCGCACCGGTATGATGGCCGCCACCCAAAAGAAAATCCCGCTCCGCAACGGCGCCCACGATCTCGCTGCCATGGCCGCTGCCATCACCCCCAAGACGCGCATGGTGCTGATCTGCAATCCCAACAACCCGACCGGCGCGACCAATGGCGCAGCCGAGATGCACCAGCTCCTCGCAGCCGTGCCAGCTGACGTGCTCATCGTCGTCGACGAAGCCTACATCGAATACGCCACCCGGGCGGACTTCCCCGATATGATCAGCGAGCTCCGCGGTGGCCGGGCCAACATGATTGTGCTCCGTACCTATGCGAAAATCTACGGGATGGCAGGTCTGCGCCTGGGCTACGCCTTGGGTGACCCGGCAGTGCTCGATTACCTGTCCAAAACCCGACCGGTCTTTGACGTCAACGCCCTCGCTGCGGTCGCCGGCATCGCCGCCCTGAGCGACACCGAGCACCTCGAGGCGAGTCGCGCCCAAGCTGCCGAAGCCCGTGACCTCTATGTCGAACGGCTGACCGCATTGGGCCTCACACCGTACCCGTCCGAGACAAACTTCATTGCGGTGCCGCTCCCTGCAGGCGTCAGCGACGCCGCCGTCGTGGCTGCCATGGCGGCCCGCGGCATTGCCATCAATGCACTCGGCGCATGGGGATTGCCTGGCGTG
>CAIZHO010000402.1 GCA_903932805.1 uncultured Roseiflexaceae bacterium
ACCATCGAGCAGGTATGTCTGGGCGGCGGGAGCACGTTCCGTTGCTGGATGGGCAATGCCGACAGGCACCGCTGCGTCGGGTATGTACAAGAGGGCAATCGGGGCATCAGCAAACGAAAGATGAAACTGCCCGTCCGCCGCGGCAGCGATGGCATGGCGCGTACCATCGGTGACATGCCACTGTTCGATTGCACCACTACCAGGGATAGCAATGCATACCTCATTTGGCAGCCGCGTCCGGTCAAAGGCAAAAGGTGTACTGTTCCAGTGGCCGTTCCACGCAAAGGTCGACGCCGAATCGAGTGGTGTCACCAACACGACTCTACCACCATCGACCTGTCGTTCGAGGGTGTGGACCGGGCCGTCGATTCGCCGCGGAATGCGTGCGAGCACGGCAGGCAGGTTGGCCGCTACCGGCACATGCACGACACCGGCTGCCCCTTGCAGCTGGTCGGGTATTGTCTCTATGGCGATGACCAAACCACCCCCCGCGGCGAATGCGCGGACCGCGGTAGCCGCTGACGGTTCAAGATGGGTAATCGCAGGCAATATGAGGCAGCGATAGGCCTCATCAGCGACACACAAGCGATCATCGATGAGGGTGGCGCGGGCAATCGAGGCGTCGTCGATCATGTCGTAGTCGCGCCGGTCGCGGTCGAGGACACCCGGCTTGGGATTGTTCCAAAACATAGAACCCGTCACAGCCACAAAACACACTTCGGCCCGGCGGGCGGCATCCCCTGGTCCCGTCATCCGATAATCGGCCTGTACCGTGGTGGTGGGGAACAGCACGGCGATGTCGCAGACATGCCGCCCGAGCGACAAAATCCCCGTCAATCGCATGACTGCGTCGGCCATCACCCGGTAGTGCTGCCAGTAGGGCTGTCGCCAACAGGTCGACGGCGGCGCCCACTCCCACCAGCCGCCGCGGGTCGAATAGTAGACCGCGTGCGGATTGTAGAGGGTCAAACCCGCGCGCAGCCAGGGCACCAACCAATCGAACGTCTCTTCGATGGTACCGCCCCAACCACTGCTGTGGAACGCTTCGATCCACGAGCGTGGCCGCTGATAGAGATGCGCCATCGACGAATGAATTTTGCCATTGCCGTGATGGTCGCTCCCCGGTGCGCCGTACCAACTGTGGGTTTGCATGTAGTCGGCGTATTCGTCCACAGCGCCGATTGGCAATGCCATCCGTGCAGGACTTTGTTGATCGAACCCACAAATCAGCCCGCGCTCAGCATGCCAGTCATAGAACGGCTTGAAATACGCTGCCTCGGCACGCTGGGCCCGCCAGCGTTGATAGTCGATGCGCACCTGCTGATCCGCAGGTGTATCACCTTCGTACAGCGAACCGAGCCGTTCGCCCAGATCGTAGCCGTAGTGTGCCGCGAACGACGATGCAAAGTCGACGCTCCAGGTCGGCATCGACGGCATTTCGTCTTGGAAGGAGCCGACGATAACATCACCAAAATACTGCCCCGCCTCGCGTTCAAATGCCTCGTGCACCGTCGCCCGAAGTGCCAGACAGGCAGCGGGATTAAGGTAGTCGAATCCACGTTGCACCATATAGATCAACCGGACCGCATGTGCACCGAGTGCGGTCGTCTGCACCGCGTTCCCCTGGATCGGCAGATTCTGGAACGCACCAGTCGCATCGATTTGGACGGCAGCGAGTGGGGTCCCACCGGCGGGGAACGTGATGACCCCGGCTTCGGCACAATCAATCCGTTGACTGGCGAGTTCTTGGCCGGCATACGACGGCTCGCGACGCACGATGGTGCCCTGAAGATTTGCGCCAGAAAAGCCAATTTGGTCGTAAAACCACAACCGGATCCCCAACGCACGGGCATCGGCACAGACACCGCGGAAGATGTCCCACCACTCCTGGGTAAGAAAGGCCGGTTGGTCTGCTAACGAGCCGTGCAACGGCCCTGACGGCGCTAAATTCAAAATGACCAAGTTGTAGACCCCGCCTGCAGCAAATTGCTCGAGTTGCCAGCGCAGGCGTGCGGGTTCGAGCCGCTCACCGCTCCACCACCAGATGGGTGCAGGCGAGTAGGCATGATCAGGCTGCGTCAGCCGCTGGAGTGCGTCACGGTTGGTCATGCCACCACCACACAGTCGATCCCCAACAACCGTGCCACATGGCGCAGCACTGTCGCATGATGGCCCACCCCCAACGCGACATGGTGGGTCGGCGCTTGTTCACACCACGTGTCCATGAAAGTCGCCGGATCGAGGGCAAACTTCAAACGGCTGTTGGTGTTGCCGATTTGGAGGACAGGGCCGGGGATTGCCTCGCCTTCGGCGACGAGCATGCGCAGCTTCCCGTTGCCGTCTTGGGTGACGCCGAGGATCGTGATGGGGCCAGTTTTGACCGTGAGTTCAATCGAAATGCCCTCACCGGATTTGCCGTGATACAGACTCAACGCCCGCATAAACGGTGGTTTGTCGCTGATGTGCGGGTGTGCCGGGCCGTCGTGCCCCATCAAGACAAACTGCTCCGGCACATCCATTGCATAGAACTCGGTAAACGAACCGCCTGCACCGATGCGATCCATGATGTACATGGCGACGGCGGTCTTGAGGTCACCTTCACCGGCACAGGGGATCCCTTGCCAGGTCAACAGGGTGGCACCGACGATGAGATGTGCGGCTGCATCGGCCGTCGGCATCCCCGGGATACCGCGATGGTAATAGCACAGCGCATCGAGTCGGTGTCGCTCGACCAGCGTGTCGAGGCCGAGCGATGTCTGGGCAGCATTGGTCAACCCGTCTGCGGTCACGGGCCGCGAAATACGGTCGACACCCATTGGTGCCTCGACAAAGGACGAACGAATCAACCCGACACGGTCGCTGACTGCCTGCGTCTGTGCCGACTGCGATGCCTCGGCGAGTTCGTCGAACTCAAGCCACTCGACGTGTGCACCGAGCTGGGCATGCAACATGGTAGGGTCGCTGTACATGTCGAGCATCCCCGGGTAGGGGTGACCGAGCATGCCGATGCGTGCATTGCGCAGGGCGGCGACAGCACCTGCGGCGCGGATCCACTCGCCGATGCGGCCCCAGGCACGGGGATCGTCGTGGAGCGTGCCCGAGACGACTTGGAAGGGGATGTGCGCCCGCCGGAAGGCGTTCGAGATTTCGGGGACACAACAGGCTGCACATGCAGCCAGCCAATTGGCGGTGTCGGTATTGGGGTAGTCGAGTTGCGCGACAGGTTGCAAATTGAGGACCAACACTTGGGTGTTGGCGCGTTGCACGATGGGCAGTACCTGCGACGAGGTTGCATAGGTGGCGGTGTGGCAGATAAGCAGATCGACCTGCGATTTCGCAAAAAACTGGCCTGCAGCAGTGGCAGCCTGCGCCGTATCGACCATCCCTGCCCCTACCACCTCAGCGCCGCGATCACTGAGCTGTTGGGCGATGACCTCGTAGTACGACAGGAGCTCTTCACGCAGGCCGGGGAACTGGCCCCAATACGCTTCGAGGCCGATGGCAAACAATCCGATACGGGGCTTTGTCAGTGGCACATGCTGCATAGCCGACTCCTTTTTTGTTGCGTGGGGGGTGATGTGACAAGTGTAGCAGAGTGCTTTTGCACTGTTATGCAATGTACTTTCGATACCACAAAAAAACCGGGTGACAATTGTCACCCGGTCGGTCATGAGTTGTTTTAATCAGCGAATGGCGGCCGTGGGTAGCCGACGCCGAAGGGTTCTTCGGGGCGCTTCCAATCGCCGATAAGTGCCCGGCGCAATGGGGTCGTGCGTGCCACGAAATCGGGGTCGTTGCGCATCCGATCGGACGGGATCAACCAGGGTGGTGAGTACACGATGTGCATCGTGTGCCGGTCGAAGTCACGGTCGTTGCGGCCCGTGCGATGGAACACCCCTTGGTGGAACAGCAACGCCGTGCCCGGTTTGCCGCAGATGACGTCGCGGATCGGCAAATCGTTCTCGTCTGCCTTGATATCCTTGGGCCATGCCGTCATGTGATTGTGCGAGCCAGGGATCATCACCATGTTGCCCATGCCGTCTTCGGATTGATCGGTCAAATAGTACCCGACCCGGAGTTGCATGATGGGGGTTTGGGCGGAGGACAAGCGGCGGAATTCGTAGACTCCCGAACCGTCCTGATGGTACCCACCACCTTTGGTTTTGGCTGGTTGCACGGTGGCCCAGGTACTCTGCAGGATGAAGTAATCACCCATCAAATTGCGGATTTTGGGCAGCACAGAGGGGTGATCAATCAGCTCTTCGATGGCGGACTCGGTCTCGTAGAGGTGTCCAAGCTGGCGCCATTCGCCGGCAGGGTAGGCACTGTGTGCCCGGCGCGAGGCAGCAAGTACGGCCTCGACTTCGGCAGGCGAGAGGGCATCAGGGATCACGAGGTAACCGAACGTATCGAACATAAAGCGTTCGTGCTCGGTCATCACACCAGGCTTGGCAATTGGGATCATCATCGACCTCCTTGTTGTGGGCAGGGGAACGTGCATATGATGCTGGTAGGAGGGGATTTTGTC
>CAIZHO010000403.1 GCA_903932805.1 uncultured Roseiflexaceae bacterium
ACTCCAGAGAGTTCATGCCCGCCCTGCAGGCCAATCGAAAAGAGCAAGAAAATCGAAAAAATACGGATCACCGGTTCGGGGATTTCGAGATCCGACCGGATCAGCGTTGCAAAAATCCCCAGCAAAAATGCCATGGTAACCGGTGAAACCAGGTTGTCGTACAACACGTTGTCCATCGAATTCCTTGTTCTGTTTTCATCATCGTCGACTGTCTCTGTGCATACTATCATTGCGTGTTTCATCAATAAAATATATGATTTAGATACATTCATTCATATATACAGAACGAATTTATGCTGAATTATCATCATTTGCGCTATTTTTGGTTGGTGGCGCACGAAGGTAATCTGACGCGTGCTGCCAAGAAGTGCTATATCGCCCAATCGGCATTGTCGATGCAAATCGATGCATTGGAGGTCTATTTTGGGCAGCCGTTGTTCGAACGCACGGGACGCACGTTGGTCTTGACCGAAGCAGGGCATGTGGCGTTGGACTATGCAGACGCCATATTCGCGGCTGGCGAGGAGCTCCAGGGCACCATGGATGCACTCAATATGCCGGCACAGCGGGTGTTGCGGGTCGGGGCGTTGGCGACATTGTCGCGGAATTTCCAGATCACGTTTTTGCAACCGTTATTGTCGACCGACGAGCATCGGGTCAGTATTCGTTCGGGCGGGCTCGATGTGCTGATCCACCAACTCGAACACTATGCCCTCGATGTCGTGCTGACCGATGTGGTGCCGCCGTTGCAACACCACGAACGGGTAACGGTGCATACCATCGCCCAGCAGTCGGTCAGCGTGATAGGGCATCCCGACCAATGGCCAACACCAGCGGATGTTGATCTATTGCTCCGTACCGAATCGTTGGTGGTGCCTGCCCGACCGTCGAGTATCCGTGCTGATTTCGATGCGTATGTCGAGCGACTGGGCATTGTGCCGCGGATTGTGGCAGAGGTCGACGACATGGCGATGCTCCGCTTGGTGGCCCGTGCACACCGCGGATTGGCGATTCTGCCGCCGATTGTGGTCAAAGATGAGCTCGAGAACGGGGTGTTGGTCGAGGTGGCGCAGTTACCGGGACTGCAAGAGACGTTTTATGCGTTGACGGTGCCACGGCGCTATGCACACCCGATGATTGCGGTGCTATTGGGTGGGTGATGGGGTGGCGAAAGAAAACACCCACAGCGGGTGCTGTGGGTGTTTGGTATGCGAGAAGCGGCACTTCCCATACCCCCGATTCTGTTTGTATCACCATCTCTCTCCCGGTGTTGCCACCGAGGCGACTCCTCGATTCGCGGGTGTTACCCGGTTCACGGTCATCGCGGCGATGCGAGTGGACGAGGTGGTACAGACGCTTTGCAGCTCCCACCAGGTAGCCCACCCCACGCACCTTGCTCTCCACCAGTTGGCGCAGTCACCGAGCCGGCGCAGTTGCCTGCCACCGCTGGTGCGCTCTTACCGCACCCTTTCAGCCCTTACCTGTGCCAGTTGCCCGGTCATCGGCGGGAATGCTTGCTGTTGTCGTCTTGCGTCACGTGACCTCTCGGGCGCGTGCCCCTGCTTGCTTTTTCGCAGGGCAACCTCTGATGCCGAAGCACCACGAAGAGTCGGGAAGTTCCTCTGGCCGGAGCCAGCGATGATTTGTGAAGTGCCGTTGCGTATTGTAGCACGCCGCTATGCATTGAGTCCGTCGAGCATTGCTTTTGCGCCAGACGACAAAAAGCGCAATTCACTCGCACACAGCATCATCTGCATCCCTTTGTCACGCCAGCCACGCAACACTGCCGGGTCGGATGCGTGCGTACCAGTGGCGACCTGGTGGCGTTTGCCGGCGGCCACGACCTGATCCATGGCAGCGACGACGACCGGGTCGGTGGTGCTCGCAGCACCAAGGGCTATGGCCAGGTCGTAAGGACCGACCAACAGCACATCCACATCGGGCACGCTGGCAATGGCATCGAGGTTGGCTATGG
>CAIZHO010000404.1 GCA_903932805.1 uncultured Roseiflexaceae bacterium
ATATGAGGATTTCAATGGGGCTGACTGGGCCAATGCAGAACACGGCTACGACGAACGCATTGCCGCTGCACCCAGCACCGAAGCATTTTACGAAATTGTGCGCGAGGCAATAGACACACTCAACGATGACCATAGTCGCTTCGACTCACCCCAAGACGTTGCAGCCGACGAAGCCCTCTATACCGGCACCGCAGGGTATGCAGGGATTGGGGTCATGCTCCGTGATGTACCAAATGAAATAGTCATTATTCGCATTGCCCAAGACGGTCCAGCAGACCGTGCGGGTGTGCGCATCTATGACACCATCACGGCAATTGATGGACGTCCTGTGGCGGATTTCATTGCCAACGAAGAGGATTATGGTCCTGCAGTACGAGGGCCGGTGGGGACCACGGTCACATTATCGGTGCGCCGTGGCACGCAGATGCTCGAGTTTTCGATTGTGCGCAACGCGATCCCTGGTGATGCGTTCCCCGAAGCCGTTGCCCGCATCATCCCGGGGACAGCGGTACAGCTGTTGACCATCGATAGCTTCAACCGCGAAAATCTGCGCGACATGGTCATCGAGGCGCTCGACGAGAGCATCACACCCGGAGTCAGTCCGACGGGTTTGATCATCGATGTGCGCGAAAACGGCGGTGGGTCCGTCGAAGCAATGTCACAAATCATAGGCTTATTTGTCAACGGAGGGGTACTTGGTCAGGCGGTGGGACGCAACGATGCAATGCCCATCACCGTCGAATCCGGTCATGTGCTTTCTCGCTACTCCAACCTTCCCATCGTTGTACTGACCGGCGAAGGGACCGTCAGTGCCGCCGAAATGTTCGCGTCGGGGATGAAGAGCCTCCGGCAAGTCACACTAATTGGCACTACTACCGCAGGAAACACCGAAAATCTCTACCCGTACGACTTCGATGATGGGTCGGTTTTGTGGCTTGCCGAGGTATTGTTCCGCCAAAATGATGGCACGTTTGTCGACAACATCGGTGTCATCCCTGATATCACGGTACCGGAAAACCCCGACGCGTACGAACCAAGCAACGATCCCGTCATTCAAGCAGCGCTTCAGCACATGACTCCATAATGCACAACATCAAACACCCCCTGCATCTCGGTGCAGGGGGTGTTTGTGCGTGTTCACCTACGCCGGACGACGGGCGTGCCAATCTGTTTGCATCTGATATGCATCCGAAATGCGCAACAGCTCTGCCTCGCTGAATGCAGGACCGATAAGCTGTAAGCCGACCGGCAATCCGTTATCAAATCCGCATGGCACAGAGATACCCGGCAACCCCGCCAAGCTGACCGGCAAGGTGCAGACATCTTGGAGGTACATGGCTACGGGGTCATCCGTGTTGTCGCCGAACTTGAATGCGACATTGGGCGACGTAGGTGCAGCAATGATATCCACATCAGCGAACGCAGTATTGAAATCCTGGCGAATCAGCGTGCGCACTTGCTGGGCACGCTTGTAATATGCATCGTAATATCCTGCAGAGAGTGCGTACGTTCCGAGCATAATGCGCCGGCGTACTTCGGGACCAAACAAATCACCGCGCGTTGCATCGAGCTGCTCACGATAGCTATCGCCAGCGCTCCGATTGCCGTACCGGACGCCGTCAAAGCGTGCCAAATTCGATGACGCCTCGGCAGTTGCGACGATGTAGTAGACCGGCAACGCATAGCCACTGTGGGGCAGCGAGATTTCTTTGATGCTCGCACCCATCTGCTTGAGCACATCAATCGCGGTTCGTACCGCGCGTTCAGTCTCTTTTTGGATGCCATCGACAAAGAGCTCACGGGGGATACCAATGCGGACACCCTTGAGGTCACCACCAAAGGCTGCCAAATAGTCAGGCACGGCCAACGGGGCCGATGTCGCATCGTGGTCGTCTTGACCGGCAATGACTTGCAGCATCATGGCTGCATCGCGTGCCGTCCAAGCCATCGGACCAATCTGATCAAGCGACGACGCAAAGGCCACCGCACCATAACGTGAGACGCGTCCATACGTCGGCTTGAGGCCGGTAATCCCACACAACGATGCTGGTTGGCGGATAGAACCGCCCGTATCGGTCCCCAACGTGCCGGCTGCCATACCGCCGGCGACAGCGGCCGCAGAGCCGCCTGACGACCCGCCAGGCACACAATCGCGGTTCCATGGGTTTCTGGTCAGTTGATATGCGCTGTTTTCGGTCGACGAGCCCATGGCGAACTCATCCATGTTGAGCTTGCCCAAAATGACCCCACCAGCCGCTTTGAGTCGCGCGACCGCAGTGGCATCATAGGGAGGAATATAGCCCTCGAGTACCTTCGAAGCGCAGGTGGTCGGCAACCCTTCGGTGGACAATACGTCTTTTATTCCAAGCGGGATCCCCAGCATCGGGGTACGTTCCCCCGCCTTGAGGCGGACATCCGCAGCAGCTGCTTGCGTGAGTGCGCCTACAGTATCGACATAGAGATATGCGCCAACGTCGCCATCGGTCCCTGAAATCTGCGTCAACACAGCCTCAGTCAATGCGACCGCACTAATCTCACCGGTGTCGAGGCGAGTGCGCATCTCAGCGATGGTCAAATGGTGTAGGTTCATGCAATCATCCCGTTCAATAGCCTTTGTTTCGGCCAGTTACAATATCGACAAAGGTCTTGATGCAAATCTTGATATCGAAGAGCAACGACCAATTCTCTACATAGTATAAATCGTATCGCGTACGGTCCTCGATACTAGTATCGCCACGCAAACCATTTGCCTGTGCCCACCCGGTAATGCCGGCTTTTTGTTGGTGCCGTCGCATGTAGTACGGGATTTCTTGACTAAAACGTTCGACCCACAGGACTTGCTCTGGGCGTGGCCCGACGACCGACATCTCTCCGCGAATCACATTGATGAAATTGGGCAATTCGTCGAGCGATGTACGCCGCAGAAACGTCCCCGTGCGCGTCTTGCGCGGATCATCTTTGGTGGTCCACGAGGCAAGATCAGGGGCATCGACACGCATCGTGCGGAACTTTATCGTCGGGAACGGGATGCCATCGATACCGACCCGTGGTTGCACAAAGAATGCCGGGCCCGTCGATTCGAGCTTGATGAGGACCGCAATCAACATCATCAACGGCGCAGCAACCAACAATACCAATGACGCAAACGCCACATCAAAGAGTCGCTTGAGTACTTTATTAAACGGATTTGCGAGTGCTCCATTGCGGACATTGAGCAATGGGAGTCCGGCTACTTCGTTTTCGGACACGACATTGTTGGTAATCAATGTGAACGCATCCGGGTAGAGTTTCACTTCGACGTGAGCGTCTTCGGCACGCATGATGATGTCGAACAACTCGTGCGATGCACGGCCTGACAATGCAACGATGACCAAATCAACATGCTGTGCTTTGATGATGTCTCCGATTTCATCAAAATTACCCAGAATGGGTACCGACGAAATCCCGGATTCAGGAACAATATCTGAGGCAAATCCGACAACACGATAGCCCAAACTATCATCCCGCGTAATGGACCGATACACCAATTGGCCCGGTTCGAGTGCACCAACAATCAGTACACGCCGTGTGTCCAATCCTCGGCGGCGCATACGCG
>CAIZHO010000405.1 GCA_903932805.1 uncultured Roseiflexaceae bacterium
AATGGGTTGTCATAGAAGCGGGTCAAAAATCCCGCGATGGTCTGATTTTCGATCCATGCGGTTGTCCCGCCCACATGCCCGACGACTTTGGTAAGGTACATCCAATGCAGGTCCCAGCCCATCACCAGCACCGCAATCCCGTTCCACGCGAGCATCCCCACCACAAACCCCACGACTCCCCACCAACGTTGCTTGATGGCAAAGAACGCCAAAAACAGAATGGGATAGATTTTGAGTGAGGTAAGCAACGCGACGATGACCCCAGCCCACCCTGCGCGCTCTTTTTGCAATGCCCACAGAATCAGCATCATACAAAACAGCAAGATGACGTCGGTCTGACCAAAGGTCACGGTCTCGTAGAGCGGTTGCATGTTGGCGAGGATGAGCACCACCGCCAGCCACCACCACAGCCGGTGCGGCGCACGGGATCGCAACCAGACCGCTGCAGTGGCGACAAAGAGGGCAATGTTGATCACACGGAAGCCATTGAGAATATCCATTGGGTCTTGGCCGACGAACGGCGTAAATAGCATGATATAAAACGGCGGTCGTTTGTAGCCGGCAAACGGATTGTCGGCGACGTTCGAAACGAGGTAGAGGGTACCCGTCGTCACCCAACGCGTAGCGGCATCGACCCAAATACTAAAGTCACCGCTCCCATAGCGGAACATCCGTAGGAACACCGTCGACTGAAAGACCAGTGACATCATAACCATCACGATGAGCGGCAACCAACGCAGGTATCGATCGAGCGCAGCATCGTGTCGCAACGACCAGCGAACGGCGATGCTCCCACCGAGTGCGATTGCCCCCAACCACCCCATCCATGCTTCGTAATCATAGGCGCGGATGTAGACGTTGTCGGCGATGAGCACCTGTTGCACAAATGGGATGGCCCACCATGCGAGTGCAAACCAGACCGGCAAATCTGCACCACGCACCTGGAGTCGCCGATCTACGAGTCCACTCAGCGCGGCCACTGCGACGACCAGCACTGCGATACCGGCCCCAGCAACAAACCACCAGAGGTAGGGCCAGGTCGCGACCGGGTCAGCCAGCAGGGAGCCCAGGGGTATGGCAGCGAACGCCACCGACATCCCCGTGGCCCAGCGCCACAGCGCACCACAGAGCGTTACTAACACACAGAGAATGGTTGCGAGTGCCAGCGCGAGGCCCACCACATAGCCGTACCCAGCCAGTGCATTAGTGTGCGTCGGTGCGACACTGACCCCAGCGAACACGACACCGAGACTGCGACCATCATCGCCGATGCGCTCCACCGTGCTCGATAGATCGATGGTACGATCCCAGCGCCACTGGCCATGTGGCGTCGTGAGGATCTGATAGTGACGTGTTACTCCAGCGGGGACCAGCCAGCTGGCCGATCCATGGTGCCCCGCAGACACCGTTACCATCGGCGGGGCAAGGTCCGCTGGGTACCCATTCGACAGCCCGAGCCAGACGATATGCGGCACATCGCGCACCGTCGGGATCCGTAATTGTTGTGCCTTACTGGACCAACGATGTTTTGCTTCACGGGCAAATAACCCGGGGTAGAGATGACGATCTGCATCGCTGACAGGGACACGCAAGACGCGGGTATCGATGTGCCACACCAGTGCCAAAAATCCGACACAGACTACCACACAGACGAAGACCCAAGCTATTACGACGGTTTGTATACGCTGTGTCATGGACCCTCGTTGTATGCAGGTAGTCTCAGTATTCTACCCTAGGACGAGCACCAAAGACGATGTTGTGATGCACACGAGTCTCCACTCCTGCGGCAACGTACTGACCACACGATGCCGATTCGTGCGCTCGTATGGTACGATGGAGTTCCATTCTCATTCATTTGGCGGAGTCTTCATTCCCATGACGCGCAACACCGACACCGCATTGAACTATGCCAATATTACGCTCCATCGCGCCCGCATGACTGAGCTCAGCAATGTCCAAGCACTGCTCGAAGAATCTGCGACCCAGCTCCGCTTGACCCATGGGTTGGGGATGTGGGGCATCGCGACGACGACCCGCCAACTCGAACGCCAAACAACGTCCAATCACATCATGTTGGTGCAATACATGGGGGTGAGTGTGGCGACGTTTTCGCTCACCAAAATCGCCCCACATTGGGTTGTCCCAGGGGTGTTCGACGACGATAGCATGCCTGCGACGTACCTCAGTGATTTTGTGGTGATGCCGTCGTTCCGCCAACGTGGTGTGGGGCGCTGGTGCATCGAAAAAGCCAGCGAGTATGCACGAACGCAGCAGTCCAGCGTCTTGCGCACAGCGATTTATACGCAATTGCACGAATCCATGGCGTTTGCACTCACGGTCGGGTTCATCCCCAGCATGAGCACCAGTCACCCCGAACGGACAAACCTCGAAAAATCCGTCATTCCATTTGACCTCCGTCCAATGGAATGACGCACGTTCCCATCCGAAAAAAGTTCATAATCCTGGGATTTTCATTCCCATCGGACGCGTTCACACTACCGTTTTTCATCCCTGGGGCGCATTCAACGTCCCGTTCAGGG
>CAIZHO010000406.1 GCA_903932805.1 uncultured Roseiflexaceae bacterium
GACTATGCCAAAGTGCGGCTGCTTCGCCGCATACATCGGGGTAGTATCCGGTCCGCGGCCGAAACACCGCTGCTTCGAGTAATTCGCGAGATCGCAGACCGTGTGAACCCCCATACCGATTGATGAGGTCTTCGTGCATGAAGAGCACGTCGTCGACGGTAAGAAATTCCGACATTATTTCGAAAGACGCTCGTACAACGTCGCATATCTCTGATGGCTTTTGGAATACGCTGCAACCACACTGGCCGTGCGAGAAACGTCGATGTTCGATCCTGCGACAGCTTCCAGCACGTCGGCGATGAATTGTTCCATCGATTGACCTTGCATTGATGCTAGGTGCCGGAGTGTATCAGCGGTTGCAGCAGGAATTTCGGCCTCGATGCGCTCGTGATGTTGTGTCATGTTTCACCTCCAAAATCACTATACCACACGACCTGTAGCGCAAAGAACAGGTATGAAGTGCACTGAATTTTTTTTTGCAACTACATCTACACCATCGGGCGGGGCATTGAGAGGTATCAAAGGGCGAGGTCGTCGGGGTCTACGGGCGAGGGTGCGGGTTCAACGGGCGAGGCCGTCATGCCCCGCGAAGCGGGGTATCGCCCCTACGGTATCTCTGCGTCCTCCGTCTCTCTGCATCTCCGCGTGATCGTTCCTTTTCCTTCTCTGTGCTACCATATTCCCAGCAATACAGCAATATGGGTGCTCGCATGAAGACAACGATCGACCTCCCCGACGACCTGCTCAGAGCCGTCAAAATCCGTGCCGCCCAACAAGGGCGGACCCTCCGTGAGCTGGTGAGCGAGTACATCGCCTCCGGGCTGGCCACACCACCGGGACAGGAACAGCCACAAAGAAACGCAGTTGCCTTCCCGGTCATCCCCACAGCCACCGACGCACCGCTTGCCACGATGACCCGTGCGCAGATTGTGGCGTTCGAACACGAGGCACTGACGGAGGACGACGACGATGCTCGTTGATACCAACGTATGGGTGGCGTTGCTCTTGCCCAGTCACCCGTTCCACCAGGCAAGCCGAGAAGTACTCGCAGAGCAGCGCACACTGATGCTCTGCAACAGCGTGCAGATCAGCCTGATGCGCCTGCTGACCACACCCAGCGTGCAGCGGCAATACGGCACGGGGACGCTGAGCAACAACGCCGTGGCACAGTCGCTGGCGGCGTTGCGGGCGCACCCTGACGTACAGTTCGTGACCGAGCCGACGGAGCTCTATGCGTCGTGGATTCAGTTCGCCGCCCACCCCACGCCAGCACCGAAGTGCTGGATGGATGCATATCTGGCAGCTTTGGCGTTTCACCTCGGCGTACCCATCATCACGCTCGATGAGGGGTTCCGTGGGTATGCCACGTATGGTGTCCAGGTGATGATGGTGTAGGACGGGCACGCAGAGTACCCGCACACACATGTGCGGGTATGACGGCGGAGATTGAGAGTACGCGGAGAATCCGATAGACGGTCACGATGGGGTTGGATGGTGTAAATATGCAGTCGCAAGCACCGTGAATCTCCGTCATTCCCAGGGACGCAGGTCCCTGAGAATGCGGGCGAGGTCGTCATGCCCCGCGAAGCGGGGTA
>CAIZHO010000407.1 GCA_903932805.1 uncultured Roseiflexaceae bacterium
AGGCGATTTCGGCAGGGGTTTTGATGAGCCGCATGCGCTCGACCAGTGATTGCTCGTTGGTCCAGACGATGCCGGGCAGGAGTGTCGTGAGTTTTTCGTAGCGTGCGACCGACACCGTCCAACTGCCCAACTCCGCACCGACACGGGCCGTTGTACCTAGGCGGGCGCGGATGATGTCGGCGGCGACGGCGGTCGTGTCTTGGCTGTCGTTCCACAAGGCCCGGTCGGGGTAGACACAGGTGCTATCGAGGTAGTACTCTTCGACATCGCGGCAGAACATGGTCGGTGCGCCGTTGGCGGGGATAATGGCGAACTGGAAGCTGCTATACGCCCGGGTAAAAAACCCCGTCAAATAGGTCACACTCTCGGGTTGGAAGGCAATCAGCGCATCGAGCCCTTTGGCACGGAGCTCTGCCTGTACCCGGGCCACGCGGGCGTGGTACTCGGTCGGTGCGAACCAGTAGTTGGGTTGTGCCATGGTGCAGTTACCTCGTTGCAATCGGCTGTTGGATGTACGTGGCAAAACGGCGCAGCATGCTCTGGGCCGGCGTCTGATCGACGGCCGAGGCGATGAGTGCATCGACATCGGCGCCGTCGCTGACCATCACGTCGCGGCAGTCTTCGATCCAGATCGGGGCAAGAGCGAGTGGGATCTCGAGGTGGCCTTGGATCCCCCAGACGGGTTGGTCGCGCCAGCGCCACACCTGATTGGGGCAGAGCGGCGTACTGGCCAAAATCGTCATGTCGGGGTGATCCGCTTTGACCTCGTCGTTGTGCCAGGTAAACATCGTCACCCCATCGGCCAGTTCACTGGCGATGGGGTCGCTGTGGGCAGCGGGGTAGACGATATGTGGGATGTAGCCGATTTCGCAGCTACTGCGGCGAAACACCTGGTCGCGGCCACACAGTGCAGAGGCCAAAATCTGACTGCCGAAGCAGATGCCCAGCATGGGGATACCGCGGGCGGCAGCATCTTGGATGAGCTGGTGCTCGCGATGTATCCACGCGATGTCTTCATAGGCGCCGTGTGGGCTGCCGGCGATAACAATGCCGGCGTAGCCGTCGAGGCTGGCAGGGAACTCATTGGAGTAGGCCCAAAAACGTTCTACCTGGAGCCCCCATCCCTCGAAGCGGGTATCGAGCTGCGAAAGCGGTGTGTAGGTGGGGCCGTTGATGAGGTACAACAGGCGGGGGTGCGTCATTGCAGACTCCTCGGTGCAGTCGTGTTCTGTTCTATTGTACGGGAGGAGCGTGGG
This sequence comes from uncultured Roseiflexaceae bacterium, assembly GCA_903932805.1. Classification (GTDB taxonomy): domain Bacteria; phylum Chloroflexota; class Chloroflexia; order Chloroflexales; family Roseiflexaceae; genus UBA965. Next base: position 1,257 of record CAIZHO010000407.1, read on the forward strand.
TGCAGGTGTGGGGCGTGTGTCTCTGCAATTCTATCATTCACTTCAGGGTGATGCAGGTGTTCCTGTAGGTATTCTTGTTGGCGTAAAGCGCGCATTGGTTCCTGACGGAGGAAGTTGACCGGAGTCATTTCTTCCCCAGCCTATGAGTGTTCCATCATCTTTGAGTGCGACAGAAAAATGCATACCTGCAGCAATTGCGACGACACGGTTTAGATTAATGGGCACACTCGATTGACCGTAGCTGTTGTTCCCCCAGGCGACAACCGTTCCGTCTTTACGTAGTGCGAGCGCGTGCATTTCGCCTGCTGCAATGGCAATGACTCCATTTAACGAAGTAGGCACTGTCGCAAGCTCATAATGAGGCATTCCGTAAACCTTTACAGTACCATTTGACGAGAGCAACAAAGAATAATTAATGTTTGCGGCTATTGCGTTGATGTTATTTATTCGAGCGGGAGGCAGTGCCGCTGGGTACCCCCAACTAATGACGGTTCCATCGGTTTTAAGGGCTAATGAATGGCTGTATCCCGCTGCGATTGATTTCACGCTGGATAAAGTATCTGGTGGTGGCGTCTGTTGTCCATACAAGCAGCACAAATTGTATCCCCAACCGATGACCT
>CAIZHO010000408.1 GCA_903932805.1 uncultured Roseiflexaceae bacterium
GATCTCCTGGTGATTTGGGTTATAAGCTACACCGTCGATCCTCCAGAGCTGACGATGGTCGTGATTGCAGGCATGTGAACCGCTTTAATGTGGCAAGGCAACCGACCAAGATGAGTGTTTGCATCGAGTACCACAAAAGTCCCCCCACACAGACAAATCCCAGTATAATTTGAGCAGTGCAACCCAACGCACTGCACATTCCCGCACCCATCTGCGTCTATCCCACCATAGGAGTACACATGAGCGACACAACCGGCAAATGCCCGTACCACGGCGCAACCACCACCCCAACAACCGGCACCCAAAACCACGACTGGTGGCCCAAAGCCCTCAACCTCGACATCCTTCGACAGCACGACACACGGTCGAACCCACTCGGTGACTTCGACTATCGTGCAGCGGTCAAAACACTCGATTTTGCATCAGTCAAGGCGGACATCCGTGCCGTCATGCGCGATAGCCAGGCATGGTGGCCGGCAGATTATGGTCACTATGGACCGTTGTTCATTCGCATGACCTGGCACGCAGCCGGCACCTACCGCGTCGGTGATGGCCGCGGCGGCGCGAGCACCGGCGCACAGCGCTTTGCACCACTCAACAGCTGGCCCGACAACGGCAACCTCGACAAAGCACGCCGCTTGCTCTGGCCCATCAAACAAAAGTACGGCAACAAACTCTCGTGGGCTGACCTGCTGGTCATCGCCGGCAATGTTGCCATCGAAGATATGGGTGGCCCAAACCACGGCACCGCCCTGGGCCGTGCCGACATCTGGCACCCCGAAAAAGACATCTACTGGGGTTCGGAAGACACCTGGTTGGGCGACAAGCGCTACGGCGACTCACGCCAAGACCTCGAAAACCCCCTTGCAGCAGTCCAAATGGGTTTGATTTATGTCAATCCCGAGGGTCCAAACGGCAACCCCGACCCCCTCTTGTCTGCCCAAGACGTGCGCGAGACCTTCAAACGCATGGCCATGAACGACGAAGAGACATTCGCCCTCGTCGCCGGCGGACACACCTTCGGTAAGGCCCACGGCAACGGTCCCGCCACTGCCGTCGGTGCCGAGCCCGAGGGCGCGCCACTCGAGGCCCAAGGCTTTGGCTGGGCAAGCACCCACAAGAGCGGCGTCGGCGTCGATGCCATCACCAGCGGCATCGAAGGCCCATGGACCGCCAACCCAACCCAGTGGGACATGGGGTATCTCGAGCTGTTGTACAACTACGAGTGGAAGCTGACCAAAAGCCCGGCTGGCGCACACATATGGCATCCTATTGATATCGCCGAAGGAGACAAAGCACCAGAAGTCGACGGTAGCGGCAAAAAAGTCATGCCGATGATGACCACCGCCGACATGGCGCTCAAGTACGACCCCATCTACCGCGCCATCGGCGAGCGCTTTGTCAAAGACCCCGTGGCATTCGGCGAGGCATTTGCACGGGCCTGGTTTAAGTTGCTGCACCGCGACATGGGTCCCAAGAGCAACTATGCCGCCGGCGACTACAAAGACGCATCCTACACCTGGCAAGACCCCATCCCGGCAGCCAAGACACCCAGTGCTGATCAGGTGAGCAAGGCTACCGCTGCGCTCAAAGCCAGCGGGCTGTCAAACGCGCAGATGGTCGAAGTATCGTGGGCCAGTGCAGCCACCTTCCGTGGCTCCGACAACCGCGGTGGCGCCAACGGTGCCCGCATCCGCCTTGCACCACAGCGCGCCTGGGCAGTGAACAACCCTGCGTTGCTCGACAAGGTACTGCCCATCTACGAGAAAATCTCGGCAGACACCGGCATGTCCGTCGCCGATGTGATTGTATTGGCCGGTTCGGTCGCCATCGAAGCCAGCTCCGGTACGAAGGTACCGTTTGCGGGCGGACGTAGCGATGCACGCCAGGCCGATACCGACGCCGACAGCTTTGCATATCTCGAGCTGCGCGCAGATGCGTTCCGCAACTATGTCGAAAAGGAATTCGCCGTCAGCCCCGAAGAAATGATGCTCGACAAAGCACAACTGCTCGGCCTGACACCGGTCGAATTGACCGTCCTCATCGGCGGTATGCGTGCCTTGGGCATTAGCCGCACCGGCGAAGGCGTGTGGAGCACCACCGGCAAGCTCGACAACGGCTGGTTCAAAACCCTGCTCAGCATGGATGTCAAGTGGGAAAAGACCGGTGTCAATAGCTACGTCGCCAAAAATCGACTCACCGGTGCCCCAGTCCGCACCGCGACCCGCATCGACCTCGTCTTTGGCTCAAACTCCGAACTCCGGGCCATCGCCGAAGTCTACGCCCAAGACGACAACAACGCCAAGTTCGTGCGCGACTTTGTCGCTGCCTGGACCAAGGTGATGAACGCAGACCGATTCGACCTGCGCTAGTCAGCACAGTGCACACACGGTATGCCGTGTGTGCTTGTTCTTCCGACAACCCCACGGCGTGCCGTGGGGTTGTGGCGTGCCGTGGGGTTGTCAGCGTACCCGCGCGGCATATTTCACCATCGCGACGGCATCGGGGTACGTCGCAGCTGGGTTTTCCACATGGTCACGGTGTCGTTCACGCCAGCGCAGCGCGTTGGTGATGCGTTCTGCTTGCGTTGGGTGATGCTGGATTGCCCAAGCGGCCGCCTGAATTTTCGACGTCTGCAGCCCTGTCTGAACGGCATATAATGCCCGACACATCGTCAACATTGCATATGCTTGGTATGGTCGTGAGTCACGCGTATGCACGACCCAATCGACCCATTCGTCTATCTGATCTCGCACTGCAGTGCGGAATTCTTCGATCGAAATAGCAGGGATTATGTCCTCTGCCGCAGGGCCGTATACGACCATACTCTGCGCACGGATGGTGTACCAGTTGATGAGCCAATCCAGGCCTGCGTCTTTGGTGTTGAACGGCTCTCCCGGGCTGATGACCGAGATTGGACTGCATTGAGTTTTGAACGTCTCTAATGCAGTGATCGAGATGTATGCAATCTCGATACGGCCAGCCCATTCGGGATACATCGTCTCGAGGCGCAGATGCAACGCATCGAGCGTGTCGAACAACTCCTTGTCAACATCCTGCCGCAAGACCACCAAGAGATCGATATCGCTGATGTCTGGGTCGAAGTCGCCCCACACCAGCGAACCGTAGCAATAGATACCGACCAGCGTGTGCGTCAGCAGCGGGGGAAGTTGCTGTTGGATGCTTTGGACGACCGGATGCATGCGTGCCTGCGTTCTGCTGACGAGTTTTTCTTTGCCCAGCGGTCAAGTGACTATATAATAAGACCAATCACTTTCAACCAATGTAACAGAGAGGTTGCACATGACCGATGAAGCACGGCAACAGGCCCAAGAGGTCTATTACCCGACCGAATCAATCGTCGAGCAGGCCAATATCACTGCCTACATGAAGAGCAAGGGTTTCTCGAACTGGGACGACTTGCATCGCTGGAGCCTCGACCAGTCCGATACATTCTGGCACGACATGGCCCAGCGCCTCGATTGGTATGCGCCATACACGCAGATTTTGGATGAATCCAAGAAGCCGTTTTTCTCCTGGTTCACCGGCGGCAAAACCAACATCGTCCACAACGCCATCGATCGCCACATGAGCACATGGCGCCGCAACAAGCTGGCCTTCATCTGGGAAGGTGAAGACGGCACGGTGCGCAACTTTTCGTTCGCCGATGTCAACCGCGAGGTCAGCAAGCTGGCCAATGTGCTCAAAGCCATGGGCGTCCAAAAAGGCGACATCGTCTCGATCTACTTGCCGCGCGTGCCCGAATTGCCGTTTGCCATGCTAGCCTGTGCCAAAATCGGCGCTGCCCACTCGGTCATCTACGGCGGCTTTTCGCACGAGGCCCTGCGTGACCGCATCGCCGATGCCCAATCCAAAGTGCTCATCACCGCCGACGGCGGCTACATGCGCAACAAGGTCATCGAACTCAAAAAAATCGCCGACGAGGCCATGTCGTCGTCACCCACCATCCAGACCGCCATCGTGCTCAAGCGCACCGGTCATACCGTCGACATGCATGTCGGCCGTGACTACTGGTGGCACGATTTGATGGCCCTGCCGATCGCCTCAGAACGCTGCGAGACCGAGGTCGTCGACGCAGAACACCCGCTGTTCATCCTCTACACCTCGGGCTCGACCGGCAAACCCAAGGGCGTCTTGCATACCCACGGTGGCTACTCGGTGGGCATTGCGACGACCTTCCACTTTACCTTTGATATCAAAGACCACGACATCTATTGGTGCGCCGCCGACCCCGGCTGGATCACCGGCCACTCGTACATCGTTTATGCGCCGCTTATCGAAGGCGCGACGTCGTTCATGTACGAAGGTGCACCCAACTACCCCTACCCCAATCGCTGGTGGCAAATCGTCGAGCGCTACAAAATCAGCATCCTCTACACCGCACCGACCGCAATCCGCGGCCTGATGCGCTTTGGTGATGCCTGGCCGAAGCGCCACGATTTGTCGAGCCTGCGTCTGCTCGGTTCGGTCGGTGAGCCCATCAACCCCGAGGCCTGGCGCTGGTACTACGACATCATCGGTGGCGGCAACTGCCCCATCATGGACACCTGGTGGCAGACCGAAACCGGCGGCTTCATGATTACCCCCAACCCCACCACGCCCCTCAAGCCCGGATCAGGCACCAAGGCGTTCCTCGGTATCGAGATGGATGTCGTCGACGAACACGGGAAGCGCACCCCCGACAACGAAGACGGCCTACTCGTGGCAAAGCGCCCCTGGCCGTCGATTATGCGCACCATCTTGCACGATCCTGAGCGCTATGCCAACTCGTACTGGAACAACGAACCCGTCGGCCTCTACACCGCAGGCGACTCGGCTCGCCGCGACAAAGACGGCTATTTTTGGGTCATCGGTCGCATCGACGACGTCATCAAGGTATCGGGCTATCGCCTCGGCACGGCCGAAATCGAATCAGCCCTGGTATCGCACCCCGCTGTCGCCGAGGCAGCTGCCATCGGTTTGCCACACGAAATAAAGGGCACGGGCATTCACTGCTTTGTCATCTTGCGGTCGGGTATCGACGGGAGCGACAAACTCGCCGAAGAACTGCGCACCCACGTCGCCAAAGAACTCGGGCCGATTACCAAACCCGAGGCCGTCAGCTTCATGGCAGCCCTGCCCAAAACCCGTTCGGGCAAGATAATGCGCCGCGTTCTCAAGGCGCAAGCGCTCGGGCAAGATTTGGGCGACATTTCGACGTTGGAAGGCTAGTCATCCCCACCGCTCACGGCGCAGTGCGCCGTGAGCGCTCTGCAAACGGAGCGTCGCGATGCCACAACTCGGTGCCATTTTGATTGGTCAGTCACCCCGACCTGACCTGGTCAAACCGCTCATCAAAGCAAATCCGAACTTTCAATACATCGAATCAGGCGCGCTCGACTTCGTCGACCCGGCCCACATCCCCGAACCAACCAGCGAGTACATCCTCACCACCCGCTTGAACGACGGTACCCTGGTGCGCGTCGACGAGTCGTATCTGTTCCCCCTGCTCAAATTGGCCGTCGCCAACGCCGAGCGGCAGGGTGCATTGTTGAGTGTATTGCTCTGCGCTGGGCCGTTCGACGAGTTAACCGGCGCACAGCCGCTCTATCGCCCCACTGCCATGGTTGACACCATCCTGCGGACCCGTGGCGTCAGCAAAATCGCCGTACTCAGCCCCTCGCGCGAACAAGCCAGCGCCATCCATCAGAAGTGGCTGTCACGGGGCTATGTGCCAACGGTCTTTGTCGACCCTGGCCTTCCCAATGCCGAACTCGCACTATGGATGCGCGAACAACTGCACTACAGCGCCGCCGAATATCTGGTCGTCGATTATGTCGGTCATCCCATCGAGAAGATACAAGCCCTCGAACGCACCCTATCCATCCCCGTCCTCGATTTGGGCAAAGTCGTCACCGACATGCTCCGTCACGTCACCACCTAAACAGTCATCGCCGAGACAAAGGAGTCTGGATGCCACGCCACCCGTTCTTGCATAGCAGCTACACCATCGCCCCCACACCGTTTGCACCCGACGGCAGCATCGACCGTGCCAGCATCACAACCATGGTCGAGTTCCTCATCGGATTGGGCGTGCAGGGCATCACCATGCTGGGCGTCATGGGCGAAGTCGACAAACTCGGCGACGCCGAGCGCGACCTCATCATCGACGACGTCGTGACGGCCAATCGCGGCCGCGTCAAAATCTGCATCGGCACGAGTCATGTCGGCACCGATAGGTCTGTGGCCTACAGCAAGCGCGCCGTCGAACTGGGTGCCGATGCACTCATGGTCGCCCCGCCGAAGTTGGCCAAACCCAACGATGCAGCCCTGCGCGCGCACTACCACGCCATCGCCGCCGCAGTCACGGTCCCCATCGTGGTCCAAGACCATCCCGTCAGCAGCGGTGTCTTGATGAGCGTCGACTTCTTGGCCAACCTCGCCCGCGAGGCACCGGGCTGCAACTACCTCAAGCTCGAAGAAGAACCGACCCCCGCCAAGACCACCCGCATGCGCGCCGCCGCGCCCGACATGGTGATTTTCGGCGGGATGGGCGCCAATATGCTCCTCGAAGAGCTCAAGCACGGCGCCGATGGTACCATGACGGGCTTTGGGTTCCCCGAGATCCTCGTCAAAATCTGCGCACAATACACCGCTGGGGATCTCGACGGCGCCACGCAGACCTTTTATCACGCCTGCCCGTTGATCCGCTATGAAAACCAACCAGGCATCAACATGGCCATCCGCAAGTACATCTACGCCCAGCGCGGTGCTATTAGCCACGCCCATGTGCGGGCTCCATCTGCGCCGCTCGCGGCCGACGTCATCGCCGATTTGCACGATATCATCACCCGTTTGGGTTTTGGTCAGCATATGAAAACCAAAGGAGCCTAACATGAACCTCGGACTCACAGGCAAACGCGCCGTTGTTTTTGCTGCCAGCCGCGGCCTCGGGTACGCCAGCGCACTGGGGCTCGCCCGTGAAGGCGTCAAGCTCGTCATCGCTAGCCGCGACCAAGGCCGTATCGATGAAGCCGCAGCCAAAATCCGTGCCGAAACCGGCGCACAGGTCATCGGCGTCGCTGCCGACGTCAATACCGAAGCCGACGTCCAGAAAGTCATTGACACCTGCGTCAAAACCTACGGCGGTCTCGAGATTGCCCTGCACAACGCCGGCGGTCCCCCCGCAGGCGGCTTCGATGCCATCAACGACGCCCAGTGGTTGGCGGCCTTCAACCAAAACCTGATGAGCCTGGTATGGGTCGCCCGTGCCTCGATCCCCCATATGAAAGCCGCCAACTACGGCCGCCTGCTCACCATCGCGTCGTCGTCGATTCGCCAGCCTATCCCGAACCTGATCCTATCAAACGTGATGCGTGCCGGCATTAATGGCCTGGCCAAGAGCCTGGCCCGTGAAGTCGCCCCGCACAACATCAACGTCCACGTGGTTGGCCCCGGCCGCATAGGCACCGAGCGCATCGAAGAGCTCGACAACGCCATGGCGCAACGCACCGGCGCCAGCGTCGAAGACGTCCGCAAAGCATCGTTGGCGAGCATTCCGGCGGGACGATTGGGCGAACCCGAAGAATTCGCCAATTTCATTGTCTTTTTGGCCTCAGCAGCAGCCAGCTACATGAACGGCACAGCGACCCTGGTCGACGGTGCCGCCTCGAACGCACTGCCATAAGCCCACAAAAAAACGCGGGCGACGCAGATCAAGATC
>CAIZHO010000409.1 GCA_903932805.1 uncultured Roseiflexaceae bacterium
GCCTACGAGCTCTTGCTGACGCGTGGGGTCGCTGGTGCCGCCTACAATGTCGGGTCCGGCCGCTCGCACGAAATCCGCACGCTCCTCGACCAACTCGTGGCCATGAGCACCGTGCCTATTACGGTCGAAGTCGATCCGGCGCGCTTGCGCCCCGTCGACGTCCCGGATGTGGTCTGTGACAACCGCGCGCTGTCCACTGCCACGGGCTGGCAACCGAGCACCCCTCTTTCGACCACCCTGCGTGACATGCTGGACTACTGGCGGCACGCTATCAAGGAGTCACACGCATGAAAGCAGTCATCCTCGTGGGCGGATTCGGCACGCGCCTGCGCCCTTTGACGGTCAACACCCCCAAACCGATGCTGCCATTGGTCGGCACGCCGTTCATCGAGTGGATGCTGACCAACCTGCGTGATCAGGGCATCGACGAGGCGATTTTGTGCGTGCAGTACCTGGCCGATCGCTTCCGCACTGCGTTGGGCGACGGCTCGCGCTTGGGCATGAAGGTCCACATCATCGAAGAGCCCGAGCCACGGGGCACGGCTGGTGCGGTCAAACACGTCGCTCATCTGCTCGATGACACGACGTTTGTCTTCAACGGCGACGTGATGACCGATCTCGATTTGCAGGCGATGTTGGCGTTCCATCGCGCCAAACAGAGCCAACTCACGATTGCGTTGACGCCGGTAGAGGACCCGACTGCCTTTGGGTTGGTCGAGACGACCGCCGAGGGCCGGATTACGCGCTTCCTCGAAAAGCCCAAGCCCGAGGAAGTCACTACCAACATGATCAATGCCGGTACCTACATCATCGAGCCGCACCTGTTCGACGACATCCCGGCCAATCAGCACTACATGTTCGAGCGCGGCCTGTTCCCGTCGACCCTGCAAAAAAATCACCCCATGTACGGCTTTGCGAGTGATGCATACTGGACCGACATCGGCACGCCACAGACCTACCTCGAGGTGCATCAAGATATCATCAACGGCAAGGTCCGCTTTGCATTGCCCGGCAGCCAAATCAAACACAATCTATGGGTCGGGTCAAACGTGAGCATCGCTGCCGATGTGGCCTTTCATGGCACGGTGGTGGTCTGCGACGGTGCCCAGATTGCAGCGGGTTGTGTGATAACGGGGCCGACGATTATCGGTGCGCATACGCGCATCGGTGCTGGGAGCGCGATCACGGCGAGTGTGATTTGGCAAGAAAACCACCTCGGCCCAGACATGGTCGTCTCGCACAGCGTGATCGGCCATCGCAATCATATCGCCGCCGGAGTCAAAATCCACAACAGCACGATTATCAGCGACGACACGGTCATTGCCGGCGACAATGCCTTTGATCGCGGGGTACGCATCTGGCCGGGCACGCAGGTGGCCGCGCAGAGCATTTCGTTCAGCTAAACCAGGCAACTGCGGCGTCTCGTTGGTGCGCCAACGGGACGTCGTTTTCGTGTGGTATAATGGCGCCCGGAACGTGAACGGACACAGGCAACGACGCCCGCCGACGCGATAGAACAGTACTGTTTATATCAGGAATGGAGCGAGCATGACACGCGTAGCAATCAACGGATTTGGACGCATCGGGCGCCAAAGCTTCAAGGCATTGCTGGCCAATTATGGCGACGAACTCGAAATTGTGGCAGTCAATGACTTGTCCAACGTTGCGACGTTGGCCCATTTGTTGAAATACGACTCCAACTACGGTCAGTTCGACGGTGATGTCAAAGCAAACGGCGACATCATCGAAATCACCTACTACGACGACGAAGGCAACGAGCGCGAGATGAAGCTCAAGGTCCTCGCCGAGCGCGATCCGGCCGCTTTGCCATGGGGCAAGCTGGGCGTTGATATCGTCATCGAGTCGACCGGCCGCTTCACCGATGCCGACAAGGCCAAGGCACACATCACCGCCGGCGCCAAAAAGGTCATCATCTCGGCACCAGCCAAGGGTGAAGACATCACCATCTGTCTGGGCGTCAACGAAGGCAAGTACGACCACGCCAACCACCACATCATCTCGAACGCATCGTGCACGACCAACTGTCTGGCACCGGTCGCCAAGGTGTTGAACGACAACTTCGGCATCAAGCGCGGCATGATGACCACCATCCATGCCTACACGATGGACCAGAACTTGCAGGACAACGTCCACACCGACCTGCGCCGCGCCCGTGCCGCTGCCATGAACATGGTCCCCACCTCGACCGGTGCCGCCCAGGCTGTTGCCTTGGTCATCCCCGAGTTGAAGGGCAAGTTCACCGGCTTTGCCGTGCGCGTACCGACCTCGACGGTGTCGATGGTCGACTTCGTCGTCGAGCTCGAAAAGGGCACGTCGGTCGAGGCCATCAACAAGGCCTTCTCGAAGGCCGCCGAGAGCGAAGAAATGGGCGACTTCTTGGCCGTCAGCGACGAGCAGTTGGTGTCGACCGACTTCTTGGGCAACCCAGCCTCGAGCACCGTCGACCTGCCGTTGACCCTCGGCCTGGGCGACAACCTGTTCAAGGTTGTGGCATGGTACGACAACGAGTTCGGCTACTCGAA
>CAIZHO010000410.1 GCA_903932805.1 uncultured Roseiflexaceae bacterium
CACTCCTGATGACGCACACCACACGTATCCAGACCGCGCGTGCGTTATGAGAGCATTTTGAGTATAGTAGAAGCACCACCAACAACGAGGAGAACCGTGATGCTGCAATATCGACCAATGCCGCTCTATATGACCACCAAATCCCCCGCCGCATTGACTGTAGAGCGCTATGAAGCACGGTGTGCAGCGCTCAAGGCAGCGGCAGGATGCGACTGGGTCGTGGTCTATGGTGATCGTGAACACAGTGCAGATTTGACGTTTTTGACCAATTTTGATCCGCGCTTCGAAGAAGCAATACTCGTGCTCGGTCCAACAAACGCATTCATTGTCGGCAACGAAGGCGTCGGCTATGTGTCGATGTTGGGTCCCAAACTCGCGGTGCATCTGTCGCAGAGCCTTGGATTGATGGGGCAAGACCGCACACAGTTCCCGCGCCTCAGTGCAGTGCTCCGCACCATTGGGTTGTCTGTCGGCCAACGCATCGGCGTGGTTGGGTGGAAATACCTTGAACCGGTCGAACAAGACGATACCGAACCCGCGTATGTGCCCGCCATGCTCTTGAGTGCCATCCGCGCGGCGTGCGCCGGTGATGTTGCAATCCGCGACGTGACGTACTGCATGACGCATCCGACGCACGGCTTGCGGAGCAATAATGACGCAGCACAAATAGCTGCGTTTGCCTGGGGTGCACAGCGCGCAGCATTGTCAGTCGATCGCATCGTCCGAGGCGCCCGCGCCGGCATGAGCGAACATCAGGCCGCGGCATTAATGCAGTACGAAGGTGATCCGTTGTCGTGTCACATGATGATGTCGGGCAGTCAGACGCACGTTATTGGGTTGCGTTCACCGAGCACGCGCGTATTGCAGACCCGTGATGCAGTCACAACTGCTGTTGGTTTTCGTGGTGGGTTGTGCTGTCGTGCCGGGGTGTTGGATGCGACGGTCGATGCTACATACCTCGAGACCTACGTCGCGCCGTATATGCGCACACAAAAAGCCTGGTACGAGGCGATGCAGGTAGGAATCAGCGGCGGTGACATCCATGCAATTGTGATGCGGAGCCTTGCAGGATCGCCGTTTACCCCTGCCCTCAATCCTGGGCACCTCGGGAGCGTCGATGAGTGGTGCCACACACCGATACGGCCGGGTTCGGCCGATCCCATTCGCTCCGGCATGCTCATCCAGTGCGACATCATCCCGAGCCAGACACCGTCAGGAACGGCACTCAACTGCGAAGATACCATCGCGATAGCCGATGCACCGCTCCGGGCTGCAATTGCGGCCCATGACCCCGAGCTTTGGAATGTCATTCAGGCGCGCCGTGACTATCTCCGCGACGCCATCGGGATTACACTCGCGTCCGAGGTCTTGCCGCTGTCATTGGCCAACGCGCGCTATGCACCGGGCTGGTTGCAGCCGGATGTGGTGTGGGTGGTGTAAACAGAGCGGTTTAGGTATCGTTTGGCGCGGTATTCGCATACTCGCTGTGCTGATGTTTATCGAGAAGAAACCACCACAAATGCAATCTCATAGAGAAGCATGGTGGTGGGTCATTTCTCATGGCTCTATCACTCACGCAATCAGCGCATTCCACCAGCTCGCACACATCTCGACATCACTCTTGATGAGTCCATGCTGCGCGTCTTGCCAGGCGATGCTGACTTGGGCACTGGCACCCTGGAGCGTCTCGTAGAGGCGTGTGCTTTCTGCGGTGCTGATGAGTTGGTCGTGATTGGCCGCGCTGAGCAACACCGCTTTGCCTGCCAACGACGGAACGACATCCGGCACATAGGTCAGTTGACTGCGCAACAACATCCCGCCGCGTAACGTACGCGGCTGTGTCAAGAGCACTGCGTTTGCGATGTTGGCACCGTTGGAGTAGCCGAGTGCATACACGTTGTCTGCGGCAAATCCGTACTCCGTGGCTGCACTCGCTACGAACGACGCCAATTGCGCCGCGCGCGCCTGGACATCTGCGAGGTCGAACACCCCTTCTGCAAAGCGCCGGAAGAACCGTGGCATCCCACGTTCGCTGACATTGCCGCGCGGGCTCACGTACCCGCAGCCTGGGGCGATGTGCTGCGCGAGCGGCAGCAAATCGTTTTCGTCCCCGCCGGTACCGTGCAGCACCAAAATCGTCGGCAGACCCGGCTCCGTTGGCGCGACATATCGATGCGTATAGAGATCGAGTGTCATCTCTGGTCCTTTTGTTTAGTGGTGTTCGCCGACATACTGCTCACCGACGGGGATAGCAATCTGCAGATGATTGGCAGGCGGCGCCATGG
>CAIZHO010000411.1 GCA_903932805.1 uncultured Roseiflexaceae bacterium
AATGCTACAATCGAACCAATGAGAGCAAGGGAAAGACCATGCAGCCGAATGTATCCTTGTGGCAAATTGTCCGTGGCACTGTGCGGACCATGCGCCCGCATCAGTGGATCAAGAAGGTCTTTATTTTTGGGGCACTGGCATTTTCCGAAGAGCATCTCTGGCGAGATACCGGTTCTATTCTGACCGTCGTCGCTGGGTTTTTTATCTTTTGTGCTGCTGCGAGCAGTATCTATCTGCTCAATGATGTGGTCGATGTCGACAAAGATCGGGCCCACCCACGCAAACGGCATCGCCCCATCGCGGCCGGGATTGTTCCGATCCCACTTGCCCAATGCATGGCGTTTGTCATGTTGGTCGTTGCGCTTGCTGGTGCGTGGCTGGTCGATGGTGATCTGGATTTCATGTGGATTATCTTGACCTACCTGGTTGTCCAAGGGGTGTTGTATTCGTACATCCTCAAAAACATCGTCATTTTGGACATTTTCACCATCGCGGCCGGCTTTGTGTTGCGCGCCATTGCAGGTGCACTGGTACTCGACATCGGCATTACGCCATGGTTGTTACTCTGTATGGGCTTGTTGGCAATCTTCCTCGGGTTGGGCAAACGCCGTGCCGAGCTGGTGTTGTTGACTGATGGGGCTGCATCGCACCGCAAAATACTGCAAGAATACTCGATCGAGATGATCGATCAGATGCTATCGATTGTGACTGCTGCGACCATCATTGCATATACGTTGTTTACGTTCACCTCACGCACCATGCCACTCGAGCCCTACCCGGTCATGATGGTGACCGTGCCCATCGTTATCTATGCCATATTTCGCTATCTGTACCTTATTCATCGCCAGAGCGGCGGGGGCAGCCCTGAGGAACTTGTGCTCAAAGACATCCCCTTGGCTGTGTCGATTCTGACCTGGGGTATGACGGTGTTGGTATTGCTCATCCGCTTCCGCCCATAGGCATGTGAGGGACGGTATGACCACGTTTGTTAAGTTTGGCGGTTCGGTGATTACCGACAAGCGTATCGCACAGACACCCGATCTCCCAACAATCCACGCCCTCGCCAGTGCAATTGCGACTGCGCAACAATTAGCGCCGCAGACCCGGTTGCTCTTGAGTCATGGCAGTGGATCTTATGGGCATGTAGCTGCTGCCCAATATGGCATCCACCGAGGCCTTGCTGTAGACGCAGATTGGTACGGATTTGCGGTGACGGCCGGAGCAGCCTTGCGCCTCAATCGCATTGTGGTCGATGCGTTGCTCGATGTCCAAGTACCGGCCTTTTCGCTCCAACCATCGACCACCGTTCAAACCGAAGCAGGCGCCGTTGTCGCCTGGGACACGAACCACATTGAACGTGCCCTGGCGCATCGCTTGACCCCCGTCATCCACGGCGACGTCGCCTTTGACCGCACACAGGGGTGCAGCATTGCCTCGACTGAGCTCTTGTTGCAATGGCTCTGTACCATCCCCACCATTGCGCCGACGCGCATCATTCTGGTCGGTGAGTCCGCGGTCTATACCGCGGATCCGCATGCTCATCCCAACGCCGAGCGCATCCCCGTGATCCATCGCGACAACATCGGCACCGTCATCGGCGGTGCATCCGGCTCATACGGCATCGATGTGACCGGCGGCATGGCCAGCAAAATCCGCTTGATGTGGTCGCTTATTACCCAAAATCATGCACTCGACGTCATCTTTATCCGACCCGATCCGACGCTGCTCTGTGATGCAATCCTCGGGAATCGCCTCGATGAAGGCAGTCGCATGACGTGGGAGCCGGAGTAGGTCTCGCTCCTGAGAAATCCGGCGAGCGGGCCAAGATCTGCGCCAGGACGGCGGCGGTTGGGGGGCAGGGCCCCAATACCGCCGCCGCCGTGCGTCTAGGGCTGTCCAGCCGCCCGCCGGCCC
>CAIZHO010000412.1 GCA_903932805.1 uncultured Roseiflexaceae bacterium
ACGACCCTGCTTTCTCCGTTCGATCCACTGGTGTGGGACCGCAAACGCGCGCTGGATGTGTTTGGATTCGATTATCGGATTGAGTGCTACACCCCTGCGCATAAACGCACGTACGGCTACTTTACCTTGCCCATCCTGCACGAAGATGGCATTATTGGCAGGGTAGACTGCAAAGTAGAGCGTCGCGCAGGGGTATTTGGTATCCGAGCACTGCACTTCGAAGAAGGGTACATGCTCGATTCCATCACTGCCACACGCCTCGCCCAGATGTTCAAGGCCTGTGCGGACTGGCATGGAGCGCCAGAGATCGATGCGCATGGGGTTGGCACGGACGAAAATGGCATGTCTATGCGCACGGCGTTGACCATGGTGTTGCCCTGACGGCGTGGTTGGATTACAATGACAGCAACGCTGTATTTATGCGTTCTTTTCTGTCTACATTGGGGGATTGGCATGCCGACGTACGTATATGCGTGTGACACCTGTCAGGTGCAGTTCGAGAAATTTCAATCGTTCAACGATGAACCGCTCCGCAGTTGTCCTACCTGTCAAAACACCGTGCGGCGTGTCATTCAGCCTGCAGGCGTGGTATTCAAAGGGACCGGCTGGCATATTAACGATTATCGTGCCCACAAAGGCACAGAGGTTGCGTCAGAAGCGCCCGCTGCAACACCCGTCACACCAACCCCAGCGGCCGATGCGCCCGCTGCCGCACCCACACCCGCGACACCAGCGCCTGCTGCTGCACCGGCTGCACCCGCACCGTCGACTACGTCAACGGCGAAGGATGCCTGATGGGTCGGTTCACCAGGTTTGTGCGTGCGGATATCGCAGCTATCTTTCGCAACGATCCCGCGGCGACTAGCCTCGCTGAGGTATTGCTGTACCCGGGATTGCATGCGATTGTCAATCATCGGATTGCGCATGCGCTGTGGCGTGCACGGGTCCCTTTTCTCCCGCGGTTGTTGTCCCAATGGGCTCGGTTTTTGACCGGCATCGAAATCCATCCGGGAGCAACCATCGGGTGCGGCTTTTTCATCGACCATGGCATGGGGACCGTCATTGGTGAAACAACCGAAATCGGCGACAACGTGATGCTCTACCAAGGAGTCACCCTGGGAGGTACCGGCAAACAGCTAGGCAAACGTCACCCAACGCTCCAGGATAATGTTATTGTTGGCGTGGGTGCGAGTGTGCTGGGGGCAATTACCATCGGGAGTGGTGCCAGGATCGGCGGCGGTGCGGTCGTGGTCAAAGACGTCCCCGCATACAGCACTGCCATTGGTATCCCGGCTCGTATTGTTGCAACGCGCGATCCGCTCACCGGCGAGTCACGCCGCGTCGAAGAACTCCCCGACCCAGAAGGTGACATGCTCCGCGATTTGCGGGACCGGTTGCTCGAAATGGAACAGCGCATCGACGAATTATCCGCACTGACATCGGCGCATACACATCATCATGCACTCCCCGATACCCTACACTCGGACGTCTGGAAGCAGCTCGAACACCCTGATGACCTGCTCCATCAAGATCCAGAGAAACGAAAGGATCGATCACTTGACAATTCAGCTTTATAACACGATGACCCGCACCACAGATCCACTCACCCCCATCACGCCCGGCCTGGTGCGGATGTATGTGTGTGGTGTGACGGTGTACGATCGTGCTCACATTGGCCATGCAATGTCTGCCATGGTGTTCGACGTGCTCCGCCGGTACCTTGAGTTCCGCGGGTTGCAGGTGATGCACGTCGTCAACTTCACAGATGTGGATGACAAAATCATCAATCGTGCCAATGCGCTTGGTCGTGACCCAGTCGAGTTAGCAACGAGCTACGTCAACGAATTCCGCGAGGACCTCGAGTCGCTCCACATCATGCCGGCAACGGTCTATCCGCGCGTGACCGAGTCGATGCCGCAGATTATTGGATTCATCGAAAATCTCATCGCCAAAGGGTACGCATACGCAG
>CAIZHO010000413.1 GCA_903932805.1 uncultured Roseiflexaceae bacterium
AAAGACACGTTTGGGGTCCGTTGGACCGGCTTTACGATTGATTGGTACATCAAGCTGTTCAATGATCAGCGGATGATGACTGCGACGTTCAACACCCTCTGGGTGGCCACGATTTCGACCATTCTGTCGACGATCCTGGGGACACTGCTTGCGTTAGCGATGGAGCGGTACCGCTTTCGCGGACGCGATGGCCTCGATGCACTGTTGTACATGCCCATCGTCATCCCCGAGATCGTGATGGCGCTGGCATTGCTGGCATTTTTCTCGTTCTCGTTCGGGATCATCCAAGCGCTGACCGGGGTGACTCTGCGGATGAACATCTGGACGGTGATCGTCTCGCATGTGGCATTTTGTATTTCGTTTGTGACGGTGGTGGTCCGGGCGAGCCTCAAAGGGTTCGATGTGCGCCTCGAAGAAGCAGCAGCCGACCTCGGCGCCGACTCGCGGACGATTTTCTGGCGGATTACGCTGCCGTTGATTCTGCCCGGTGTCATCGGCGGTGCACTGCTTGCCTTTACGCTGTCGCTGGATGACTTCATCATTAGTTTTTTTACCGTCGGTCCTGGTACCAATCTATTGCCCATCGAAGTCTACGGTCGTGTGAAGCGAGCGATTACTCCCTCGATTAATGCGATTTCGACGATAATGCTGGTTGTCTCGATGCTCTTGGTCTTTTTGTCTCAGTTCATGCAACGACGCGCCGACGAACGATAATCAGACCATCACTAGGAGGGAATGTCATGCCTCGATTGTTTCGCTTGTTGATGACGCTCGTCATCGTCGCTCTCGTCACTGCCTGTGCAGCTGCCCCTGCAGCCGCACCTGATGCGAGTGCCCCCGCACCTGATGCAGGTGCCCCCGCCGCAACCGGCCCCGCGTTCGACCCAGCCGTCGACAAAAGCAAACTGGTCGCCCAAATCAACTTCCTCAATTGGACCGATTATCTCGCGCCCGAGATTCTGACCAACTTCGAAGCCACCTACGGCGTCAAGGTTGTGGTCGACAACTTCGATGCCAACGAAGACATGATCGCCAAAATCCGCGCCGGTGGTTCAGGCTACGACTTGGTTACCCCATCGGATTATGCGGTGCAGACCATGGCTGCTGAGGGGTTATTGCAGCCACTCGACAAGGCATTGCTGACCAACAGCACCCACATCGAACCCTCACTGCTCAACAAGTATTTCGATGAAGGAAACACCTATTCGATGCCCTACATGTATGGCATCACGGGCATTGCCTACAACAAAAAGACCTTCCCCACCCCACCCAATAGCTGGTCGACGATGTTCGACATCAAGAATCTCGAGCAGTACAAAGGCCAGTTCAGCATGCTCGACGACGAGCGCGAAGTGCCCGGCGCCGCCCTCAAGTACTTTGGGTACTCGCTCAACGAGACCAGCCCTGAGGCAGTCGCCATGGTGCAGGAACTGCTGATTGCCCAAAAGCCTTTCCTCGCCAGCTACAACAGTAGCGACGTCAACCGCAAGTTGTCGAGCGGCGAATACCTGTTTGCCCACGCCTGGAGTGGTCAGGCGATGCAGGCTCGCAATGGGTTGGGTGATGAGTTCTCGGGCAATCCCGATATTGGCTTTGTCATCCCCAAAGAAGGCGGCATGATCTGGATGGACAACATGGTCGTCCTGAAGGAATCGCCCAACGCCTACACCGTGCATGTGTTCATGAACTACCTGCTCGACCCATCGGTGGCTGCCCTCAACACCGAGTACATCGGCTATCTGACGCCCAACAAAGACGCTATCCCGTTGCTCGATCCGGCTATCGCAGCCCTCTATGCCGAAGGCTTTTCGCCGGATGCAGAGGTCATGAAGCGCCTCGAATGGGCCGTCCGCAACGAGTCAACGGCAGTGTTTTCGGATGTCTGGACTGCCGTCAAGGGCGAGTAGTCCGTAGATCAGAGAGAAAAGCGGAGGGCACAGCCCTCCGCTTTTCGTGTGTACACGGCGTGTATACGCTGGTGTCGAGCCGCATCGGGTATGCTGTATGCAGATTGGTAGAGGGAGTGACGGAAAACATGCTGCCACCACACACAACGCTCGGTCCCATTGCACTGCGGGTGCACAATATTGACCGGATGTATGCCTTTTACACCCAAGCACTGCAGTTCCGCCTGCACGATAAGCTCGACAACGGCACCGTGGTGATGGGCGCCGACGACGAGGTGTTGCTCTACCTGATCCCCGATGCCGAAGCAAAACCCGAGCCGCGGGCTACCGGGTTGTACCATATCGCCTACCGCTACCCCAGCCGAGCGGCGTTGGGTGCAATCCTGAAGCACTACGTCTCGCTTGGGCTCAAGCTCGAAGGCGCGTCGGATCATGGCGTCAGCGAGGCGCTCTATCTGAGTGATGTCGAAGGCAACGGTATCGAGCTGTATCATGACCGCCCGCGTGATGCATGGCCCAAAGACACCAACGGTGGGCTCGCGATGGTGACCGACCGCATCGATCTGCAGGCGCTGCTCGCCGATGCTGGCGATGCCGAGCTCCCTGTTATCGGGCATGTGCACCTACATGTCGCCAAATTGGGCCAGAGCCGGACGTTTTATGTGGATTTGCTTGGGTTTGATTTGATGCA
>CAIZHO010000414.1 GCA_903932805.1 uncultured Roseiflexaceae bacterium
GGAAGCGCATGCGCTTCCGCTTTTTCGTGTGCGAAACCTTTGAGGATGCGACGCTTTCTCAAAATAAATAGCACCAAAGAACATCCCCTCCATGCAGTATGTGTCCTGCACACAGGGGACGTTCGTCAGGTCAAACTGATAACTGATAACTGATAACTGATAACTGATAACTCCTACTTCGCCGTGGTGAACTTCCAGAATGTGCTCGAAGAAAGTGTGGTCCCGCCGGGGTTTTTGGCGCGCACCTGCCAGTAATAGGCTTTGTTTTTGGTGAGGCCGGTAACCGCAGCGGTACGAGCTGATCCGGTGCTCTTCCAGTTCGTACAGGTCGCGGTCGTCAAGGCAATGCAGTACTCGTAACTGGTGGCACGCGTACTGGCTGCCCACGAGAGTGAGAGGGATGTTTTTTGGTTGGTTGCATTGTTGGCGGGGGATGACTTTGCAAAGCTCGTGGGAGGAAGTGTGACGGTGAATCGCCAGAGTGCACTGCTATTCGCCAGCGTGGTGCCGACGTCGTTGCGTGCGCGGACCTGCCAATAATACGTAGCGCCGTGCACGAGGTCAGTGACGGTATGGAGCGTCGCAGTACCAGTACTGTTCCATATCGTGCAGGCTACTGCCGACAACGCAATACAGTACTCGTAACTGGTTGCCCCGACCGCGGCATTCCACGCGAGGACTACAGATGTTGAGGTAATGGTCGGAGTGCCGGGGGCCGTTTTGACGAAGGAGTTCGGCTGGCCCAAGTCAATGATGATCGGGCCGAGGGTGTATTTGAAGACGCCGGATGTGTAATCGCTGTAGCTGACGATGGGTCTGTTTTCGGCCGTGAGAGCGAGTGAGCCCGGAAGCAGGCCAGCGTACTTTTCGAGTGTCGAGAGTACGGGGCTCGTGCAGGCGGTGTTGTTGCAGACCGCAATTTTGAGGGCTTCGTTGGTCTGGTCGAGATAACTGATGACCGGAGCCCCTGCGCTATTGAGTACAATCGATGTGAGAAATCCTACTATCCCTGTGCTGTCGATTGTCGAAATGACCGGGGTAGCACATGCGGTGGTGTCACAAACTGCCAGCTTCAAATCATTTGCATCATCATCAAAAAATGAGATAACAGGAATGTTCGACGCAGTGACGGCCAACGATGTGTACCGCCCTACTGTCCCCGCACTTGCGAGTGTCGAAAGTGTTTTGGTCGAACACATTGGATCTGCACAGACAGCAAGCTTGAGATCTCCGTTTGTCACGTCGTAATAACTCACAATGGGGTTATTTGTCGCGGTCAACGCAATCGAGCTGTATTGGCCGACGGTTGCTGAGTCATCAAGAACCATGACGGTTTTGCTTGTACACGCTGTGTTGTTGCACACGGCGAGTTTGAGATACCCGGTAAAGTAGTCGTGATAACTCACAACCGGTGTATCAGCGGAGTTCAAGGCCATCGAAATAAATCCCACTCCGTCTGGACGGCTGTCGAGTGTCGAAAATGTCGGATTGCTACATTTCGTATCGTTGCACACCGCCAGCCTCAGATCGGTGTTGTACCCACCGGTGAGATTCTCGCTGTACGCAATGACGGGGGTGTCGTTTGCCGTCATGCTCATCGACAGCGAATAGGCAAGTACATTTGTCGTGGCAATCGTTGTTATGGTCGGGTGTGTACAAAGCAACGTGTCACACACTGCGAGTTTGAGGTCTGCGTTTGTTTCGTCGTTGTAGGCAATCACAGGGATGCCAGTTGAGGTCAGTTTCAATGACGATACAGAGCCAAATACTCTGCTCGGCGTGCGCGGAGACGCTGATGTACCGGTGATAGGTTTATTTGCAAGCGTCGATGCGCCGCTTATCTTCGTCACGATGCTCGAGAAATTGCCGTTTTGTGCGCCGACTCCACCGAGCGGCGCGTCGCTCGTACTGCGGATCGAATCGTCGTCAACGAGCATCACGACGATGTCCGCTGCGCTGTTATCATGGCTGACCGTCACCGTGTAGACATCGTCGTTGTCTGTGGGTTGTACATCTTGGATTAGAGCAGTCTGTGATCCGAGGACGCGAAAATCCCCCACATCGACACCGCTGACGGGCTCGCTGAAGGTCAGCGTGAACGATACCATCGGGCCATCAGTTGGGGTTGAAACGAGCGCCCATACCCGTGGGGTGCTGCCTTCTTGGGCTTGACTCAACACCGCCATGCTGGCAAAGAGCGCCAGAACGCCTGCCAAATCTGCTACCCGAGTCCAACGCTGCAACATACGATGCTCTTTCGTCTAGATTTTTTGCGTAATTTGAACATAAAGTCATAATATATTATATCAGTCAAAGGGAAGAAATCAGAAATCAGTGATTAGTCATACAAGGCAGATGCGCGCGCAAGCGACGTGCATTGCGGCGTACGGGTACGACAGCTGAGGAGAGGTATGGCAGGTTGGCGATTGTGATTTCGCCTAGAGGAGCAGTCACTTTCACTGCCGCGTCCCGACGTCGTTCAACCGGGCATACCCCGATGCAGTAAGCATCCGACGTTCGTCGATCCAGCCGCGCTGCGTCAATTCGCGCAAACTCTGCTCCGATGCATGAACGCGGTGCGGTTCGTCGTCGTGATGGTGGCTCGCCAAATGCATCAAATGCGCAAGCAACACGACTTCGTGGCGCAATCCCCGGCGCTCGATTGCCCGCGCAATCAGCCCACGTTTGGGCGCCAACAACCACACCGCCACAAATTGGACACCAGCCGCCGCCGCCATTGCACCAGAGACTGAGACATCCAGCCACATCGCCACCACCATACCCATAAGGGCGGCCGACATGGCGAGAAGCATCGTCAACCACACCATTGACTTCAGTCGAAACGTCAGCAAGAACGCACTCGCCGGGGCTGCAGTCATCAATGCGACGACCAAAATAGCGCCTACCGCGTCAAACGCAGTAACCACCGTAAACGATGACAGCGTTACTAATCCGATGGAAATAATTGCTGGAGAAAAGCCGACTAACACGGCACTCGTCGCATCAAAGGTCGTGTAGACAAGCTCTTTCCAAAACACCCACATACACACGGTGCTGCACAGGAGTGCAATGCCGTTCATGACCATGGCACGTGGACCAAGATCGACCCCAGCAATGACCATGCGATCAAACGGGGCAAAGACAATCTCGCCCAAGAGGACTGCATCGAGATCGAGATGTGTGTCATCCGCAAATTGCGTAATCAATATGATTGCGAAGCTGAACATCCCTGCAAACACCAATCCAATGGCAGCATCAGCACTGATGTTGCGTTGTTGCAGGCGGTCAACAAATACCGCGGTGATTATCCCGCTGAGCACTGCACCAATAAACATCCACGGCGACGAAACATCGCCGACGAGTAAGTACGTCACCACAATGCCTAACAAGACCGAGTGGGTTAACGCATCAGAGAGCATTGACATACCGCGAAGCATCAGCCACAAACCCGGCAATGCACAGGCCAGCGATACTACAACACCCGTCAGAATCAAATCGACCAAAATCA
>CAIZHO010000415.1 GCA_903932805.1 uncultured Roseiflexaceae bacterium
TGTGTTCCGTCACAAGGGTGCCGAGTATATGTTGTACAACGGCAATGGCAATGGTATGACTGGATTTGGGCTCGCTGTACGAGTGTACGGTTCATGAGTGATCTTGCCCGCAACACCATGATCACTGCTTCTTGCAAGACATAGTAGCTCGGGTGATCAGCACACAAGCAATATACAATTATCATCCTTTTGATGGTATATGCGTGCCAGTTCTGATTATTCGTGCGTTATGCCGAAATCTTCACCATCAATGAGATCCAGGACAGCTGTTTGATAGACTGACGGCAATGACGCTGCTCGAGATGCACAGAACCAGTCCGTGCGTCTATTTTTGCTAGGAGTGTGGTTGGCAGACGTCGTGGCAAACCTTCATTTCGGTATGCCACTTTCGTGGTATCCGATACGTGCGAGCGCATCGGTCAAATGGGTATTGCGCTCTGTGTGTGCCAGTTGTGAAGAGACGTAAAGCGGGAAACTATCCGGAACGAGAGTGCATTGCTGCACATCATGACAGTTTACTGACGAATCGTCGGCAAATGAATCACTGCACGACAATGTGTTACGCAGTCTTGTAGTATGAATAAATATAGCAATTCCAACATACTTTGTGGCAGTCATTCATACGATGTGCATCCAAGGTGTGCGTGTGCGAGGATGCAAAAGTGCGTTTAAAGGTATATACGATTCTCCAATCAGTCCAGAAGCAACTGACATACGACGCATTGACATTTCGTGCTTCCCTGGTGTTGTATCTGATTGTTCTGGCAATACTCACTGCGCCATACTGGACAACGGGTATGGTAGTCGCCCCATATCGGGTCCAGATTGCATACGAAGATATCCCGAGCGAAGCACATCTGCTGAAACAAGTACGTTTGAGCGATTACTACAATGTGTTTATCCCCGAAATACACGAGAATCTCAATGGAGAGCGGGCGGGATGGCTCAAGTATTGGACATCCAACACGGAACTCGGCCGACCGCTGTATCACACGTCCGGCTTTAGCCCGGGGTTTTTTCCGTCGTTTCTCCTCTCGTTGCTCACAAACGATCCCTCCGTATTTCTGACCATTTTGTCTTGGAGCACTATTGCGCTGTTTGGGTTTTTTGTCCTGGTTTTGGCGCGAGAGTGGCAGTTACACCCCGTGACAGGATTGCTTGGCGGATGCGCAGCCGCGACGACCCCGTATATGATGGCATGGTTGACGTTCCCTGTATTTCTCTCTTCTGTCTGTTGGGGTGTTGGGGTTCTGTATACAATTGTGCGTGTGCAACGGCGTGCTGATGTTTGGTCAGCGGGGTTTTTGGCCTTTGCCATGCATGCATTGCTGATGACGGCCTACCCCCAAACGATTGTCTATTTTGGGTATCTCGTTGGCGGATATACGTTTGTAACGTCCATTTCGACGTACCATAGCAATCGTCTACATGCAATACGCACTGTCGGCCTTCTTGTGGTTGGGATACTTATTGGTGTGCTGAGTGCATTACCGTTGTATCTCGATATCGCGTTGCTATCACAAGAATCACAACGATTACAAGCAGATTATTCTTTTTTCAAGAATGGGGTTTCTCGATTTAGTCTGAGTCCAATTCTCAAAACCATCAGTCGTCTCGCAAATCCTGAGGTCTATGGTGTATCAATCAGCCCCGAATACCCATTCGTGCATTCGAGCTCTGCACTCACCCCAGTGGTGAGTCTGTTCGCATATGTGGGTATGTTGACACACTGGAAGAAAACACGGTATTGGATTATCACGATCGGGTTACTACTCGTTATGGGGTATAGTCCGTGGGTGTATCGCGCTGCGGTTGAGCATTTTGGATTTGGCATATCGAGACATACACCTTTTGATATGCTCAAAATCCCGTACCTTATCTGTATGCTCTACGGCATTGAGGCTCTGCGCACACGCCAATCCGTTCACAACATACGAAGAGCGGTGGGTGTTGCGGTCTGTATTGTTTTGTTCCAGATGGTCGTGACGCTGTATCTTGGTGCGCAGAGTGCGTATACGTTGGACTGGACCATGATTGTCGTTGGTGTGGCGTTGGTCACACTGATTGCGCTGCAATACGTACGCCCGGTGCTCGCGTATCTGATGGTGGTGGTCATCCTAACGATTGGATTTTATGATTATCCGTTGATGTTGCGTTTCCCCGTTGACGCTACGCAAACACGCAGCCCGTTGGTGCGCACACTCCAAAACATGCTGGCGGATGGTAGCGTCATGGCAGTGGTTCCCAAAGATTTCTACACGATTCCCACCAATTACACCTCCTTTGTCGAACTCCCTTCGATTCACTCGACCAATAGTTTGTCTTCATTTCGGTATGGAAGTCTTATCCGCGCACTGAACGGCAAAACAGCATCGTTCGGCCGCGATAATTTCTCTATCAACCCAGACTTTCAGAGTACGGCCTTTTGGATGAGCAACATCGGTGCAATACTCAGCATAAAGCCGATAGAACATCCAGGTATACAGCTTGTGTACACCGTCGAATACGGTGGAAAAGCCCGATATTACGTGTACCAAAACAGTCTGCGGATGGGCAACGTGATACAAATTGTCGAATCAGAAGTGACATCGACCGCCGAAACGCAGATTGAAGATCCTCGTGTACAAAATCCCGTTACCCCGCAGACCCTGCGTGACGTTTCAGATCTGTTGGAGTATGGGAATGCGCTGACGGTCCCAAACATCCTCATCGTGAGTCAGAAATTTCACCCCTTTTGGGAAGCGCGTGTCGAGGTTAATGGCACCTGGCAGAAGGCCGAGACGACGCAGGTCAACGGTGTGTTTTTGGGAGTACACGTGCCTGCAGCGGCGAAGCGGGTACAGTTGCAATATAATCCGTATTCGCGTTGGCTAGAACCGGTCGTCTGCGCATGGGGCGTCTTTTTTGGGGTATACATCATCGCTCAGGTTCGTAAACGGATGATGGCGCGTCACGTTCAATAGATGCGAGCGACAGGGTTGCGGGCAATTCGGGCATTGCATACGTTCACTGTGCGCTCTTGACACATTCGGTATTGATGGCGTGAAATGGGTATAATCATCAAAGCCATCACGTGAGGAGGCTCGGCATGCAGATACATCCTGGCATTTTTAAAGCATATGACATTCGTGGTATTTACCCCACCGAGCTCGATGAAGCAGGCGCGTATGCAATTGGGCGTGCGTTTGCAACGTATGTCAAAGCGACTGATGTGATTGTTGGGCACGATATGCGATTGTCGGGACCATCGATTTTCGCAGAAGTCACCCGCGGCTTGATCGATCAGGGCGCAAATGTCATCGAAATAGGGTTGGTAAGCACCGATCAGTTTTATTTTGCATGTGCCCAACTCGGCCTACCGGGGATGATGGTTACTGCATCACACAATCCCAAAGAATACAACGGCTTCAAAATGGTTCGCAAAATGCCGTACCTGTTGTCGGGTACCGATGGTATTAGCGATTTGCGCACTATCGTACAAAACGATGCATATGCACCAGTGAGTCAGAAGGGGTCGCGGCGGAGCATCGATTTGTCGGAGCAATTCATCGACCATGTGCTGTCGCTCATCGACATCGACTTAATCCGCGCAGCCGGGCCCATGACGTTTGTGGCAGATACGGGCAATGGTACCGTTGGTCCCATCCTCGAACGTGTGTACCGCAAACTGCCAGTGAACTTTGTTGGCATGTATCTGACGCCAGACGGCAACTTACCCAATCATGGGCTTGATCCACTGCAACCAGAGAACCGTGCGGAGCTCGAAAAACGTGTCGTCAGCGAAAAAGCCATGGCTGGATTTGCATTCGACGGTGATGGAGATCGTTTTTTTGCGGTCGATGATCGTGGGCAGTTTGTGTCAGGTGATTTTTTTACCGCATTGATGGCACAGTATTTGCTCAAGCGCTCACCCGGTGCCAATATTGTGTATGACGTACGGGCGTCATGGGCGGTCCCGCAAATGGTTGCCGCTGCTGGCGGTACTGCCCTCGAAGAACGCGTTGGCCATGCCTTTATCAAACGCCGCATGGCAGACGACGATGTGCTCTTTGGTGGTGAAGTAACGGGGCACTATTATTTCAAAGACTTCTTTTTTGCTGATTCTGGCTTACTACCATCGTTGCTGACGGTTGAAATGCTGGCACGCGAGCGGACGACGTTGTCGGCGCTGCTCAAGCCGATTGAGGCGAAGTATTTCATTTCTGGCGAAATCAATTCGAAAGTCGCGGATTCGGCTGCAGTCTTGGCCGCACTGCGTGCGCGCTATTCTGATGCCAAAATTGAAACACGCGATGGGCTGTCCATCATCTACCGTGATTGGCACTTCAATGTCCGGACGTCTAATACCGAACCGTTGATCCGCCTGAATCTCGAGGCCATGGACAAGGCCACCATGGAAGCGCGCCGTGATGAAGTTATCGCGATTATTCGTGGCTAGACGGCTGCGGTGGTCTTCCTGGGCCGAGGGTCAGGTTTGGTGACAATGCTGACACGGTTGCGCCAGTTTGCAATACGTCAGTACGGTGTTTCAGATGCGGCGTTGATCATGGCGCTGGCATTTGCATCATCTGCGGTGCTTGGGATCATCCGACAGGTGTTGATTGGTGCGACGTTCGGTGACGGTGCAACAGTAGCCGCCTACTACGCCGCTGCACGCCTTCCTGAGACGTTGGTAACACTGGTCGCAGGTGGCGCGCTTACTGCGGCGCTTGTGCCCGTCCTGGTCCGTGAATCCGATGTCATGCAACAGCGCATCATCAATGCACTCACCAGTGTTGTGGCGGTGCTGGTGATTGGTGCGTCAATCATCGGAATCATCGGCGCTGGGTGGTTGGTTCGCGAGCTCGTCTTGCCGGGTAGTCCGACCACCACCCAAGACTTGACGATATCATTGACACGATTGCTCTTTGCGCAACCGTTGTTGTTAGCTCTTGCGAGTCTGTTGTCTGCGACGTTATCTGCGCATACACGGTTCGGAATGATTGCCGTTGCGTATGTTTCGCACAACGTGATGATCATTCTGGGGGTGTTGGCCGCGCGCGCGTTCCCCGCCCTGTCGGTGTATGGACCAACGCTTGGTCTCGTTGCAGCAGCGGCCCTAAAGTTGGTGTTTGTGTGGTGGGGATTGCGTCTCAATGGCATGCAGGTGTACTGGTATTGGGAGCCGCGCTTGCCGCAATTGCGGACCATCGCATACCTTGCCGTTCCCACTGCATTATCGGCCACAGTGAATTATGCGGGCAATCTCGTTGATACGTCGTATGCATCGCGTGTCGGAGTAACCGCTGTTGCCGCCTTGTATAGTGGGTGGCTGTTGGCTGATATGCCGACTCGACTCATTGGATCTGCAATCGGCCAAGCGGTCTTTCCGCATTTGGCAGTGGCGGCTGCACAGCAGGATCCCATACTGCTGCGACGCTTGTTTATGCGTACGACAGGGATCGCGTTGCTCCTGTGTATTCCCGTGGTTCTTTTGGTGTGGTATGGGGGCCGGGCAGGTATTGCATTGATCCTCGAACGCGGTGCATTCGATGCGGCGGCAGGGGACCGGACCTACGCGGTGTTGCAGTGGTATGTGATTGGATTGCCAGCGTATGTCACGACCGAGCTTTTGTCGCGTCTTTTAAACGCACTGCACGATACACGGACGCCGTTGCTGACCAATATAGGGCAACTGGTCTGCAAAGCATTCGTACTGACGGTGGTTGGCGTCTCGGGTGGGATGGTACTTGTGCCGATTGCACATAGTACAACCTGCATCGTCGAAACGATGGTATTGAGCCTTGTGGTTTGGCGACGGTTTGTCGCATT
Organism: uncultured Roseiflexaceae bacterium; assembly: GCA_903932805.1. Classification (GTDB taxonomy): domain Bacteria; phylum Chloroflexota; class Chloroflexia; order Chloroflexales; family Roseiflexaceae; genus UBA965. Next base: position 5,812 of record CAIZHO010000415.1, read on the forward strand.
GCAGAGGCATGCAACTACATAAGGCTACTCGACCTTCTGCGGTTTGTGTAGCGGCTGTATAGGAGTGAACCGTGAAGATTAAACAGAGAACCGTTGTCCTTGTCGGGATTGTTGTCGTCGTGATAAGCAGTCTTTATGGGCTTTGGTATTTCACCGTGCGGCCGCTTTCTCGTACAGAGGCGCTGACCCAAATCCACACAGCAGTGACCACAAGCCAGGCGCAACACACACCGGCGAGTGGTCTACAACTGCGGATCGTGTCGCCACATTTTGGCATTGACGATGCATTTGCCACGGGCACATATGAGCACAATGGCGCACAGGCGTTGGTGCCCAATCAGCCGTTTCATGCGGCGAGTATCGGCAAGTTGTTCACTGCGGTCACGATTATGCAATTGGCCGAAGAAGGATCGCTGGATATCGCAGACCCAGTTGCCAACTACCTGGCTGCCGATGTGCTCGCCGGATTGTTTGTGCATGGAGGAGTCGATTACGCAGGTGAGGTTACCATCGGGCAGCTCATGGAACATTCGTCGGGTGTTGCAGACTACTTTGCTGACTCGGTCGACTCGGGGTTGACGGTGCAACAAGATATCACTCGAAACCTCGACACCTTTTGGACGCCCGACATGCTGCTCGCTGTGTCTCGAGAACGCCAGCATGCAGTCGGTACTCCCGGAAAGCAGTTTCACTACTCTGATACAGGGTATGTCTTGTTGGGATTGGTCATCGAGCAAATCGAACAAAAACCGTTCCATCAGGTACTTGCTGATCGGTTTTTTGTCCCACTGGACATGGTCGACAGCTACATGCCGTACCGTTCAACGCCGACCACGTTGCAGCCCCTGCCCATGGCAGATGCTTGGGTCGATGGAGTAAATATCCGAGCGGCGCGGAGTATCAGTGCCGATTGGGCAGGCGGCGGCGTCGTTACGACGACGAATGATTTGCTGCGCTTCAGTAAGGCATTGCACAACTACTCACTCATCTCCAAAGGATCGTATCTCCGTATGATTACCATGCGCAATCAGTTTCGCACCGGATTGTACTATGGCGTCGGGATGATGGCGGTTCGGTTTGGTGAGTTCTCGTGGACGCTTGATTTTTTACCTGAATCGCTCGGACACATCGGCATTTTGGCCACGCATCTGTGGTATGAGCCGTTGACCGAGACGACAATCGTCATGAATTATAGTTCGACTGAACGTATGGAATCGAGTTTTATGGATTTGATTACCATCAAAACTACACTCCGCCGCATCGTGACGCCTCAGCCGTAACACTTCAAGATGCAGTGTTACAATACACTGTCATGGATGTGCAGTCACCTGTAGGAACACAGAAGACACATCTTCGAAAACTGAGCATTACGACGGCTCGCACAACGTGCACGTCAAAAGGGGAATACATGCAGAAGGGTGCAGAATACATCGTCACGCCACATGCGATGGCACAAGGCGGCGATGCGGTTGGGCGCATTGATGGCTTGGCATGCTTTATCCCAGGTGCGTTACCTGGTGAAGAAGTGAAAGTCAAAATCACCCAGGTGAACTCGAGTTATGTGCGTGCAGAAATCCTCGAGATTATCGCGCCGTCGGCTGATCGGGTGCCGGTGGTTCATCCTGGGGCTCCGAACATGGAGTGGCAACATATTGATCCGGTTGCACAGCTGTCGTACAAAGTCAAAATACTTCATGATCAATTGGTGCACATTGGCAAGCTCGTCGACGTGCCCGAAATCCAGAAGGTGATCGGTTCACCCGCGTGGCAATATCGAAACAACGCCCGCCTCCATGGGTATGGCAACTATCTTGGGTATCGCGCAGACGGTAGCAAGCACGTTACCGAAGTCACCGAAGACCCCTTGTTGCAACCCGCGTTGCAGCATGTCGTGAAGGCATTGCGGGCTGCGGTTGCAACGCATCCGCCCGAGCCGCGAACCAATTGGAGTGTTGTCCTGCGTCTCAGTGAAACGACCGGGGATGTCGTCGCTGCAATCAACGATTTACCCAATCGTATCGCCATTCAGATTCGCGATGCATGGGTGGCAGCGTGCCCGAATGTCATCGGCGTGCGTATGCCATGGGGTGCCGTCGATGGGGCCGAAACCGTCAATGAGCTGCATTATGGGGTGTCTCTCGACCTTGGGGCAACCACGTTCTTTCAAGTGTCGCTCGGAGCTGCTCGTGCGTTGTGTGACACCGTGCTGAGTGGTCTCGGTGACATCACTGATCAGCGCATTGTTGACGCGTACTGTGGTGCAGGCACGTTCACGTTACCGCTCGCACTCCAGTGCGGTCGTGTGATTGGTATCGAAGAATATGCACCGGCTGTGGCTAATGGCCAAGCGAATGCATGGAACAATAAGCTCGAAAACGTTGAATGGTTTGCCGAATCGGTCGAAAAGGGCATCATGCACGTGCACAACGCGGATGCAGTGGTGCTTGATCCACCACGAAAGGGCTGCCACCCGGAGGTCATTCAGTCGTTGCATCGCTTCAAACCAACCAAAATCGCCTATGTGTCATGCCATCCCGGCACATTAGCACGTGATTTGGGACTCATCGTCGCCGGTGGGTACCGTATCACAGCGGTGAGTTGTGTCGACTGCTTCCCCCAGACGTCGCATGTCGAGAGCGTTGTAATCCTCGAGCGGGTTTGAGCACCCGCGACGCGAGCGTTTTCAATCTCCGTACGCTACATAGTGACAGAGCAGGTTTGTCACGCTCACAGTGGGCATGTGTTTGAATGCCCGAGAGCGATTAGAGGTATGAATACGCAATTGGCAGTTTTCTGCTGATAACGCCTCGCCAGCTTTTGCAGTGCTGTGGGGCTATGCGACGATGGTGATTTCGAGCGCAGTCGGCACTGTGTATGCGTCGTTGTGCAACAACGATTGTCTCGATGTAAAGCGGTATGTTGCTTTGACGCGAACCTGCATGTACGGCAATCGTGATTGTCGACGAATGACAGGGACGCGCCTAGGCAGGCAATTCACCATTGAATATGCAATTGAGGATTGGAATGCTGCACATTGACCTCAAACAGGCAGAAGTATCTGATTGCGGGTTATTGGCGCTTTTGAATCGTGCGTTGATTATTGCTGAGCAGTCTGATAACACGATGTCCTACGGAGCGTTGGTCGAACGCATGCAGGGGTTTTTGGTAAGCACATACCAAGCCTGGCTGTTTCGCGCAGATGGGGTGGTAGTTGGGTATGCTTTGGTTGACATGAGCGTCGAACCAAAGTATGTGCGTCATTTTTGCATCGTCGAATCGATGCGCGGCCAA
>CAIZHO010000416.1 GCA_903932805.1 uncultured Roseiflexaceae bacterium
ACGACCACTGGTTCGACAACGGACGCACCGGTGGCTACTTGCGCCATTGCCTTGAGCGTGAGGTGCATGTGACCCAAGAGCGCGAGCAGATGATTGCCGGCGCCAAAGACATCCCCACCGTGCGTTCGCACGAATACGGCTCGCGCATCATCGAAGCAATCGAGGCAAACCACCCAACGCGCATCAATGGGAATGTGCCCAACCGGGGGTTAATCATGAACTTGCCCCAGGGCTGTTGTGTCGAAGTGCCCTGCCTCGTCGACGGCAACGGCATCCAACCCACGACGATTGCCCACTACCCGACCCATTTGGCTGCCCTGAATCGGACCAATATCAACGTCCAAGAGCTGATAGTCGAGGCTGCGCTGACCGGCAATCGCGAGGCGGTCTACCATGCGGTCATGCTCGATCCGTTGACAGCAGCCGTCTGTTCGTTGGACCAGATCCGCGTCATGGTCAGTGAGCTGTTGACGGCACAAGCACGCTGGTTGCCGCAGTTCAAAGGGTGAAGAATAGCAGGAAGAGCACCCATGCGGTTGCTCTTTTCGCTTGTCAACAATCAATAGTACAATGGGACAGACAACCGATGGTGCGTTGCAATTTCGTGCGCTGTCAATCTGTCTATTCAGGGTTTTATCCGGAGGATGCATGCGTTGTCCCTATTGTTCGCACACCGAGAGTGACGTTATTGACACGCGCAAGCTCGACGATGGCAACTCCATTCGTCGCCGGCGTCGCTGTCCACAGTGCGGCAAGCGCTTCACGACCTACGAACGCATCGAGTCTGTCAGTATCACTGTTGTCAAGAAAAACGGCGAAAGAGAGCCGTACGAACGAGACAAACTCTTGCGTGGAATCATGACAGCATGCTATCGACGGCCGGTGTCTGCACAACGCGTCGAACAGTTGATCAATGATATCGAATCAGAATTGTTGACCAACAACGAACACGAAGTCAGTTCGGCCCATGTCGGCGACGTCACGATGCGGTTACTGCGCGAGGTCGATGAAGTCGCCTACATCCGTTTTGCATCGGTCTATTTGTCCTTTGCCGATATTGCCCATTTGCGTCGTGCAGTCGATGAGCTCCTCGGGCGTGAATCGTCACCGACGCTCTAGTATCAGGAAGTAACCATGACAAACAATTCGGTCCCGCCGCTAGCCAAACAAAACATGCCCGTCAAACAATACCTCAGCGAGGGATTCAAATCGGTCAATTGGCTGACCGTGGCCTTGTACGGGGTCGGTGCGGGGTTGGTTATGCCGTTGGCATTGACACAAAACTCCGTCTTTTCGGTCGTTGCGGGGGTCGTCCCCGTCACGATCGGCTTATTGTTGGCGAGATCTGCCAAAGGCTACTTCGGTCTGTTGGGATTTCTGACCGGGGTCATCGGGGCTATTACTGCGACCACCATGTTGGGAGTCTGGATTTTTGCCCTCGGCAACGCCGAAGCAGTCTCGGCCTTGGCTCCAGATTCGTCGTCGGTGATGAGTACATGGCTGACGGCGAGTGGATTTATTTCGTTCTCGTTGATTGCCTTTTGTACATTTGGTGCTTCGACCTCCGGTCGGATGGAAGAACGCACACGTGAAGCACGCTTGGTGACGTCGCAACGCGGCGGCCAGCTCGAAAAAGCCGGTACCATCCGTGAAGCGGGTGATATCCGTGGCTTGACCTTGCCGCAACTTGGTTGGGTGGTCAATAATCTCTTCAAAAAGAAGGGGTTCACCTTCGACGAGTACAAATTTGTCGACAAAGACCGCTTCGTCGATTTGTGGCTGACGCACGAAGCGTCGCAGTACCACATCCGTTGCACCATCGCCGAAAAGGTCACTCCCGGCACAATCGAAAGCTTGCTCCAAGAGATGAAGCGCGAGGGGATAACCAAAGGCGTCATCGTCTCGTCCACCGAGTTCACCCCAGCAGCACACAAATCGGTCAAAGAAAAGCCGATCGTGCTGATCGACGCCGTGACGCTACTGGATCTGGTCAAATAATCGTCTGCGAGACCGCATGTCTCATCTGAGGAGGAACACCCAATGCAGATTACCCTCACCGACCGTGTAGCGCTCGTCACCGGTGGTTCACGCGGGATCGGGCGTGCGATTTCGCTCGCCCTGGCCGCTGCCGGCGCAACGGTCGTCGTCAACTATCGTGGCAATGCCGCCGCTGCCGACGAGACCGTCGGCGCTATCAGCGCCGCCGGTGGCAAAGCAATTGCCATCCAAGCTGATGTCGCGAATGGAGATGATGTCAAACGCTTGTTCAGCGAGGTCAGCAGTGCCTACGGGCGACTCGACATCCTCGTCAACAATGCAGGCATTACCCGCGACACATTGATGATGCGGATGAAGGACGAGGACTGGGATGCAGTGCTCGACACCAATCTCAAGAGCCAGTTCCTGACTACCCGGGCAGCAATCAGCACGATGGTACGTGCGCGCTATGGCCGGATCATCAACATAACGTCGGTGGTTGGGTTGATGGGCAATGCTGGACAGGCTAATTATGCCGCTGCCAAGGCCGGCATCATCGGCTTCACCAAATCAGTCGCCCGAGAGATCGGTTCACGCTCGATAACGGTTAATGCCGTTGCACCGGGCTTCATCGACACCGAGTTGACAGCGGTCCTCAACGACGAGATGCGTGAAGCCCTCAAAAAGCAAATCCCCCTTGGCCGTCTCGGCAGCCCAGAGGACGTCGCCGGCGTGGTGACCTTCTTGGCCTCCGACCAGGCAGCCTACATCACCGGTCAGACGTTCAACTGCGACGGCGGCATGGTTATGCAGTAGAGATCAGAGATAAGTTATCAGAGATAAGTTATCAGAGATTAGTTATCAGAGATAAGTTATCAGAGATTAGTTATTAGTTATTAGATGCTGCAGAGAGAGGTCAGATTCGTGCGTCAT
>CAIZHO010000417.1 GCA_903932805.1 uncultured Roseiflexaceae bacterium
AGGATCACTCCCCGTTTGGCGGCGGCAATGATGCTGGGGTGCGGCGTCCCGTCGCCTGCGGTGATGCGCATCGTGCCGCCGGTATAGCAATGCGTTAAAATATCGCCTGCCTTGAGGTACGTCAAAACTTCATCGAGGGCTGGTGGTCCCGACCCAATGTGCACCATCAGCGGTAATCCGGTGCGGTCTGCGACCAAACGGGCACGGCGCAGGGGTTCGAGACCGTTGGTGCCGACGGTTTTTTCTTCGATGCGGGCTTTGATGCCCACGATGATGTCACGATGTTGGGCGACGACCGTGCAACAGATGTCGACGTCGCAGTTGTCGAGGTTGTAGTGTTCGCCGAACGGTGCCGTCAGACCGACAGCCGAAATATTGAGAAACGTGACCACCCGGCTGTCGGTGCGGCGCATCACATACTCACGGAGCCCAACGAAGTTGTACGCACCCGCTGAACCGACGTCGACCCAGGTCGTGACACCGCTGCGGGCGGCGATGGCGTCGGGTTCGATGCCCCAGTAGGTAACGCCATGGTAGACGTGCGTGTGGAGGTCGACGAGCCCGGGTACCACCAACAGGCCGCCCGCGTCGATGCGTTGATGGGCGTCTGCGTGGGACAAATCGGGTTCGACCGCTGCTACCCGGTCACGGGTAAGCGCGACATCAAAGCGCCCGTGGCGGCCATTGGCTGGGTCAATGACGGTGCCACCGTGAATGATGGTGTCGTAACGCATGGGTCAGGCTCCCAGGTAGGCGATGACGTCTATTTCGACCAATAAGCCTCCGAGTTGGCTACCGACGGTCGTGCGGACGGGTTTGGGATCGTTGAAGTATGTTGCGTAGACGCTATTGTAACCATCAAAATCTGCCATATCAGCTAGGTGGACGGTCGCCTTGACGACATCATCCATACCTGCACCGGCTGCGGTGAGCAGGAGCTTGATGTTTTCGAGGGTGCGTGCGGTCTGTTCTTCGATGGTGGTGCCGACGATTTCGTCGGTACGTGGGTCAATCGATACTTGACCCGACACATACAAAAAATCCCCGACACGTAAAATCGGGGTGTATGCGCCGCCGGGTTGTGGGCCGTTTTTGACGGTGACTGCGTGTTTGGGCATGGACGTACCTCTATTGCTGTGTGGTTGCGACGGGTATGTGTTGTGTAAGCAGTACGACAAACGGGGTGTTGTCGGTAGCCAAAAAGGTATATTCGGGGAAGAAGCCAGCGCGCTGCCAGACCGCCAACCCCGCTTGATGGTCGTAGGGGAGGCTGACGCGCAGGGTGCGCCGGCGTGTGGTACGTCGTGCGTATGCGGTGACCGACGCACACACCGCATAGCCACGGCGGGTGTTGACGAGATCTGGCCGAATGCCCGCCATGATGTCGTCGGCTTCTTCGTGGAAGGGTGCGCCCACCGGCTGTGCATGCGACCCGATGACCGCAAACCCGATAAGTTGCTGGAGCACGTCGCGGATTTGATAATACTGATGATCGGGGTGACACAGCCATTGCCGTTCGAATCGGTCGTCACTGAAGGAGTAGCGTGCCATCGTACCGCTATACCGCCAGGATTGGATGCGCGCCGCGCTTGCCTCATCCATGGGAGTCAGGGTCAAACTGGGGATAGCATGTTTCGGGGGAACTACTGACATATATAGTATCTCTGGCACGGTTGAACACCTACATGTAGGTTAGCACGCGTATTTTGGTCGTGCAGTCCTGCGGGTTACACAACGCTGACGTTTCACTTTCGGATTCTCAACAGCAGCTGGTAGTACGAGGGAGCGTCGTTTTATGCGTCGTGTATGACCCCCACTTTTTGTAGAAATCGTGAGTCATTGTCCATCCGAACGCTACAAAAAGCGGGAATCTGTGGTACGTCGCAGAAAAAGGTATACTGATTATTACCATTGTGAGGAGTCGTACCATGATGAACAGCGTTGCTGCACAAATGCTGATTAGCTACCATCAATCGCGCAATCGAATGCTCTGGGATGCCATTGAAGCGCTCGGGGCAGCGGCCTTTGACGCACCCGCAGAATACTCTGTCGGGAACATCCGCAACCACATGGTGCATCTGAGTTATGTGGATGCTGCCTGGCTCCATGGCATGCGTGGGTACCCACGAGACACATTCGCATGGCTCGACAGCGCACGGTACGCCGACGTGTACCCGACGATTGCCAGTGCCAAAGCGTTTCACGATACCGTTGCAGTAGATCTCTGGTCGAGCGTGACAGCGTGGACTGATGCTGATTTGCTGGTTGTTCCACCAGGAACGAACGAAGCACGCTGGCAAATCCTCACGCATCTCGTCACACACGGCGTCGATCACCGTGCCCAAGTGTTACGCCAAAT
>CAIZHO010000418.1 GCA_903932805.1 uncultured Roseiflexaceae bacterium
CGGCATTGCATACATCGATTTCGGTTTTGACTTGCTCCAAATCCCTGCTCGACTGCTGTCGTACGTACCGTTGTTTGTGCGCGCACTGACTTCGGTCGGCGCGGGTGCATACGATATGAGCAAACAGTCACAACGGATAGGCACGTATACCGGCGGTATTGGAGTGTCATCGTCAATCGGAACCCATCGCATCACCCACCAACCATATGCCAATCTGTTTGTGCGGGGCAAAGCGACACTGCAAAATGTACCGATGTTGCTCGAACTCATGCGTGACATCATCGTTTCGCCACATTTGCACAACAAAGAACGCATCATGCAGATGGTGCGTGAGGATAAGGCAGGCCGCGAATCCGGCATCCTTCCATCCGGTCACAGTTATGTAAACACTCGGCTTCGTGCTCCATACAGCAGCAATCACACCTACGCCGAACTTACGGGTGGCGCGACGTATGTTGCATTCATACGTCATCTCGCACAACGTGGTGACGATGCATGGAACGACATCCACACGCACTTTACAGAGATTAAACAGCTGTTGTTTCACCACGAGGCAATGCGCATCCACATCACGGCAAATCCAGAGCATGGCAGCACCATTATGAGTCATATCGATGCGGTGATGACCAGCATTCCGCATGGGATACGCCGACCCAGTGACTGGAGTGTTGCCAAATACGCACACAGCGAAGCGCTCCAAGTGCCTGCACAAGTCAACTACGTGGGCGTCGGTGGTGCATTATCGACCATCGGGTATACCTGTGACGGGGCAGACATCGTAGTCAATCGCCACCTCAGTCGAACCTTTTTGCACGAAGCAATTCGTGAAAAAGGCGGTGCATATGGCGCATTCAGTGTGCTCGATATCCGTACAGGCTTGCTCACGATGTTGTCATACCGTGATCCAAATCTCCAAAAAACGCTAGATACATACCGAGCTGCAGGTGCATGGTTGCAAACGGTGCAGTTGGATGACGATGCACTGCTACAGGCAATTATTGGGGCAGCGGGCGATTTCGATGGCCACCAATTACCCGACGCGCGCGGATTCGGTGCCATGTCTCGATTGCTCTCGGGTGACGATGACGCATATCGTCAGCAGGTTCGCCAACAGGCACTCGCAGTTGGTAATCATCATTTTGCGCGCTATGGCGCTGCGCTCGAAGCCATGAGCACCCACTGGCGCACGGTCGTCCTGGGTGGTGACGCGGCGCTCCAACAGCAACAAACCACGACCCCTGGATTTTTTGAACACATTACGACCATGCTATAAGCAGGAGTATTCATGGATCGCTTTATTATCGAAGGCGGGCATCGCCTCAGTGGCACGATACGACCAGCCGGGAACAAAAATGCAGCGTTACCGTTACTTGCGGCCACGCTCCTTACCAGCGAGCCGGTTATTCTCCAAAACATGCCTGAAATCGGTGATGTCGTCACCAAACGAGCGCTGTTGGCAGGACTAGGCGTGCACATCACCCCGGCGGGCGATCATGCCTGGCGTTTTCATACCCCTGAGCTCCAAGCAACCGAGCCCGATGCTGCGCTCGCACGGCGCATCCGGACGTCCATCCTGCTTGCGGGACCCCTGCTTGCCCGGCGTGGGCATGTTCGACTGCCGCGTCCGGGCGGCGATGCGATCGGGCGGCGGCGCCTCGATACACACTTTCAAGCGTTGCGTGCGCTCGGAGCACAGATCGAAGTAACGCCGACCGAATATATCCTCACATGCCACCATCTGCATGGTACTGATATTTTTCTCGACGAAATGAGCGTGACGGGCACAGAACAGGCAATATTGGCTGCAGTCCTGGCAGAAGGCACGACTACCATTGCGAACGCTGCATCTGAGCCGCATATCCAAGATCTGTGCAACTGCCTCAATGCGATGGGCGCAACAATCACCGGCATTGGCACAAACATGCTGCACATCGACGGCGTCACATCGCTCCACGGGACCACCTACGAAATCGGCCCCGATTACATGGAAGTCGGATCGTTCATCGGTTTGGCTGCCGTCACCGGCAGCGAGATTCGCATCGCCGGTGCGCGACCACGTGAGCACCGGATGACCCGATTGACCATGGCACGATTGGGGGTACATTTCCGCGAAGAGGGTGATGATATTATCGTCCCTGGGGACCAAGAGTTACGCGTTCAAGAAGACACGCACAACGCGATTCCCAAGATAGAATCCATGCCATGGCCTGGGTTCCCTGCGGATTTGATTTCTATTGCTGTCGTGGTTGCGACCCAAGCAACAGGTACCGTACTCATTCACGAAAAACTGTTTGAAAGTCGACTTTTTTTTGTTGACCGGCTGATTGGTATGGGAGCACGGATTGTGCTCTGTGACCCGCATCGTGCCGTCGTCGTGGGTGCATCAAAACTCTTTGGCGAGCCCGAAGGGTTGCCAAGCCCCGATATCCGCGCAGGAATGGCGTTATTAATTGCATCACTCTGTGCACGTGGCAAAAGTGTCATATTCAACATCGCCCAGATCGACCGCGGCTACGAGTCCATCGATCACCGGCTACAGTCTTTGGGAGCACGGATTGAACGCGCACGTAGCTAAATACGGAACGATAGTAGGCAGTACTCTGTGCGCCATTCTGGCGAGCAGAGTATGTATCCTGCTATTTGCTGCCCGACCCGACAACCCAGGTATTGAACTACTGTTGTCTGTGTCCGATGTATTGCGTATGCCATTTGCATGGATAGACACACTGCAGCCTGTGTACGGCGCTCGGTTCGAACGTGGCACGGTGCTGGAGTGTGTCATGGTGCTTGCGGTGCTCGTGTGGGTACGCCGGTCGCGTCGTGATTAGGCGTCTTTGTGTCGCCCGGCGAGTTCTGCCATGATCATGTTGAGGCTGACGCCTTGATTGGCCAATAACACAAGTGCATGATAAAAGAAATCAGCAGTCTCCCACATCAACTCTGGTGTGGAATTATTTTTAGCGGCAATAATCATCTCTGCCGCTTCTTCACCGATTTTTTTGCCGATACGATCAACACCCCCATTGAACAATTTGGTGGTATATGATCCCTCGGGCATCAGTTCCTTGCGGCTAACCACAAGATCTGAGAGCCGACCAAGCATGGACAACGCGGGGATGCGTTCGGCGTTTTCGCTGCCATCGATATTCCATGCAAAACACGACACGGATCCGGTGTGACAGGTTGGCCCAGCAGGCACAGCCAAAACCAGTAGTGCATCGCCATCGCAGTCGAGGCGCATCTGCTGCAGCGCTAATGTATGGCCTGAGGTTTCACCTTTGACCCAGAGTTGTTGCCGACTGCGGCTATAAAATGTCACCAGCTGTGTAGCAATCGTCGCAGCGACTGCTGCTGCGTTCATGTACCCCAACATCAGAACTTCGCCGGTATTGGCATGTTGGACAATTGCAGGAATCAGGCCGTTCGCGTCGTACTTCATACAGCCCCCAACTTCTCTGCTATGTGTCAGATGACACAAATGAACTAGTGACGGAAGTGGCGGCGGCCCGTGCAGATCATCGCGATACCCAATCGGTTTGCTGCTGCAATAACATCTGCATCACGGACAGAACCACCGGGTTGCACAATCGCAGTAACGCCTGCGTGGGCTGCAGTCTCAATACCATCAGGGAATGGAAAAAACGCATCACTTGCGAGTACTGATCCCACCAACGAAAGCCCTGCACGGGCAGCCTTCTCAACAGCAACCCTGGCACTGTCTACACGACTCATTTGCCCTGCACCGACGCCCAACGTGCGGTCGGCTGCCGTGTACACAATTGCGTTCGATTTGACGTGTTTGGCGACACGCCAGGCAAACTGCAAGGCCTGTAGTTCTGTGGGACTCGGGGTACGTTCCGTCACACACTCCCATACTTCACCACGTGGGAGCTCACGATCCGGTTGCTGCACCAGAAACCCACCGGGGATGGAATGAACAACGAGGTGCTGGTCTGCGGATATTCCAGCCGTAGATCGCACCAGGCGCCGTTGTTTTTTTTGCATCAGCAATGTCAAGGCATCAGGAGCAAAATCCGGCGCGATGATGATTTCCGAGAAAATCTCATCGATTGCCTGCGCAAGTGCATAATCAACCAACGCGTTCAATGCAATAACCCCACCAAACGGGGCTTCACGGTCTGTCGCAAATGCCTTGTGCCATGCCTCTACCCCAGTCGCCGCAACCGCTACCCCACAGGGATTGGTGTGTTTCACGATCGCCAGCGCGACCCCTTCGCGCGGGTCAAATTCTTCGATGAGTTCTTGGACAGCACAAATATCGAGAATGTTGATGTACGACAACTCTTTGCCGTGTAAGACGCGAAATCGATCATCAAACGAACCGTACAGCGCCCCGAGCTGATGCGGATTTTCACCGTAACGCAGTGTCCGAGTCTTGGGTGCAGAGGCAACCAGAACCGGTGGGAAGACTTCGCCGCGGCTCAGGTATGCTGCAATTGCCGCATCATACTGCGCAGTATGCGCATATGCACGTGCAGCCAGTTCACGGCGTAGCTCGTGACTGACCACCCCGCTAGAAATTGCTGCCAGTACTGCTTCGTAATCTTCAGGGGAGACAACAGGCACAACATCTGCGTGGTTTTTGGCACTCGCTCGAATCATCGCAGGGCCACCGATATCAATCTGCTCAATTGCTTCTTCGTCAGTCACCCCGGGCTTCGCAATCGTGGTTGCAAAGGGATAGAGATTGACCACCACGATATCTATCGGGACGATTCCCAACTCGGCCAGCGTCTGCATGTGGGTCACCCGGTCACGTCGAGCAAGAATTGCTCCATGAACCGAGGGATGCAAGGTTTTCACACGACCATCGAGAATCTCGGGGAAATTCGTTAGCTCGCTGACGCTCTGCACCGGGACGCCTGCGGCAACGAGCGTTGCCTTGGTATTCCCAGTAGAAAAAAGCTCTACGCCAAGAGCAACAAGCCCTTTTCCAAGTTCGACGATACCGCGTTTGTCAGATACACTGAGCAATGCACGCATTATGATTCCTTTGCGGTCCGGCGTTTGCGACGCGCTGGGAGTGTCGATTGCGCTTTTGGAGGTCGCCCGGTACGTATCATCCGGAGCGCCGTAACCAGTGCTTCGAGTGACTTGTCTGCCCACCCATAAATCGTCGGCCGACTTTTGTTGAGTCCCGTTGCAATTTGCGTCACATTCGTACGGTATTCTGGATCAAAAGTCGCCAAGTGAACGCGTGCTGTAGCGACTATCTGCATGATTTCTTCGGGTGAAAGGTTCAACTCTTCGATGAGCTTCTTCGCTCGACGATTCTGTTCGACGTTTTGCATAGAGGACTCCATACCCTGTCACGAATGGAATGACCGACGTACCGGTTTATTGTACAATATGGACATTTAGATACGCAAATAGATTGTAAATTGTTATCAGGATTGGCTCCCATTTGGTCAAGGGGAAATATCATGCCAGAACACGAAACAGGTCGGCTGCGTCACCACGAAACACTGCTCCAGATTAGCAGTGCGATGACCGCACAACTCGATATCACCACGCTCTTGAGCTTTGTCATTGATGCAGCGGTGGAATTGTCTGCGGGGACTGCTGGTGTGATTGCACTCCGGGACGAATCCGGTACATTACACATTCATGCTGCAGCACACATCCCTGCTATGCATTGGCTGGCGCTCGAACCATTCGTCGCTCACTTTCAAGACAATGGGTATATCGCATCCGAAAACGATTTACAAGATTTGCGCCTCATCCTAAACATGCCTATTCGCCATGTTACTGCACTCTCGTTGCACTACCTCAACACCAATGTCGGGTACATTTTGGTTTTTCGATCAGCTGTGAATGTGGCATTTAGCACCGATGACCAACACATTCTGAGCGCTTTTGCAGACCAAGCTGCCATTGCGGTGACGAATGCACGACTTTTTCAGACATTGGTCCGAGAAAAGCAGCATCTCGCAGCAATCGTTGAGCAAAGTATCGACGGTGTCATGATTCTCGACGGGAGATGGCGGATAAGTGCGTTCAATCGTGCGATGGAACATTTGACGGGGTGGGACAGGAGCGCCGCACACGGGCGCCCATGTGCCGAAGTTGTCGGCATAGAGACGCAACGTGGCGAGAACCTCTGCCGCGTCGATTGCCCCTTACAACGGCACCATGTGGGTAGCACAGCACATGCAGAAGGGTGGATTACCGCACGCGATGGGCGTCGGAGATTCATCCAGAGTACGTACACCATCCAACGGGATGCTGCGAACCATTTCATGGGAGCTTTTGTGAATGTACGCGATATCACCCAACAACGGATAGAATCAGAGACACAGAATACGTTTATCTCGGTCATATCCCATGAACTCAAAACACCAGTAAGCATCATCCGTGCATATGCTGAAACACTCGCCCGACCCGAAGTGAGTTGGCGACCGGAACAGGTTCGTGAGAGCTTGCAGGTCATCATCGAAGAAGCAGACCGCTTGACAGATGAAATCAACTCCCTTTTAGATGTCTCACGCTTTCAACTCAACGCAATGCCACTTGAACTTTCGACATGGTCGATGTATGAGGTAATGGAACAGACATGCACACGCTTGGCCTCGCAGGCAGCCCAACACAACATTACGTTTGAGCTGCGTATTCCACCGGAGTTCCCTCTGGTC
>CAIZHO010000419.1 GCA_903932805.1 uncultured Roseiflexaceae bacterium
AGATGTGATGAGTCATATGTTGACCTGCAACAGCATGCACGATTTGCTCTTCTTCACCAATAACGGCCGCGTCTACAAGCTCAAAGCGCACGAAGTACCTGACTCGAGTCGCACGGCCAAAGGCCTCCCATTGGTTAATTTGATTGACTTGCAGCCAAACGAACATGTCACGTCTATGTTGTCTGTCCCGGACTACGATAAGGCCAAGTACCTGTTGATGACTACCCGTCGTGGCAAAATCAAACGGACCCTGCTCGAAGAATACAGTTCCGTTCGGAGTAATGGCCTTATCGCCATAGGGCTTGATGCAGGGGACGAACTCGGCTGGGTTACGACCACCATGGGCGACGAGGATGTGTTACTCACGACCCGTATGGGCAAAACATTGCGCTTCATCCAGAGCCATGTGCGACCGATGGGCCGACCTGCGAGTGGCGTCCGTGGTATCGCTCTGCGGTTCGGCGACGAAGTCATCAGCATGGACGTGGTCACACCCGAACACATGGACACCGCCCAGTTCATTACCATCGGCAAAAACGGCAAGGGAAAACGCACGCCGTTACGCCTGTACCCGCGCAAAGGGCGCGCCACCTACGGCGTCAATACAATGATCCTTACAGAAGAAGATAACGTTGCACTCGCACGGGTCATCTATCACGACATGGTGCTGACGATTATCACTTCCAACGGGATTATTCTGCGCACCGAGGCAAGCCAAATTCGCGTCTGTGGCCGTGCCGCACAAGGCGTGAAGGTCCAAGAACTCGACGAGAACGACACAATAGTCGCCATGGCTGCTGATGAGCCCGAAGACGACAGCGAAAAGCAGAAGCGGATCTTGGATATCGGCGACATGATTGGCGTAGATATGCTCGAACTCGCAGACGACGACGGCGACGATGCGCCAGTGGAAGACACTGAAGGCGCCGACTAAGCCAAACCACCAACAGGTATCACAAAAACACCCCGCAGCATTTCTGCTGCGGGGTGTTTCGCTTTCATCGGTACGCTAGTTCGGCCGGTTCATCTTCTTTTCGTACTCCGCAAGTGGCTCGGTCGCCGGCAAATCACTCGAGATAGGCGAATTGTTGATAACGGCAACATGGTCTGCCATCTTGTAGCCGATACCGCGTACGGTCAAGATCCGTGCAGGCTTGGATGGCTCTTCTTCGATTTTTTCGCGCAAGCGGCGGACACACACATCGACCAGGTTTGTCTCGCCGACGTAGTCATAGCCCCAAACTTCTTGAAACAACGTCTCGCGGTCGAACACATCACCGGAATTGGCAGCCAGGAAATACAGCAACTCAAACTCCATCGGGGTCAAGTTGATTTCGACACCCTTGAGCGACACGCGGTGCCGTGGCGCATCGATTTCGATGTCACCACACCGCACTACCGTCGGTGCTTGACGGTTCTTCATCCCATCGACACGGCGCAAAATCGCATCAACGCGGGCAATCAGCTCAGCGGGTTTGAATGGCTTGGTGATGTAGTCATCACTGCCAAGCTCGAATCCCTGGACCACGTCGTCGGTTCCGTCACGGGCAGTCAACATGATGATGGGCACTTCTGACCGTTCACGGATGCGCTTGCACGTCTCGAAACCATCGACATAGGGCATCATCACATCAAGGATGACTATATCGAACGTACCGTCGTTGAATGCTTTGAGCGCTTCGAGGCCATTTTTGACGACAGCAACGTCGTATCGTGGCCCACTGAACGTTACTTGAATGAGCGTAGCAATCGATGGATCGTCGTCCGCAAAAAGAATACGTCGTTGCGTGAGTTGGTCGCTCCGATCAGAGATACGGCGTGTCAACTTCATCGGTGTACCACCTTTTGTAGTAGCGAACAATCAAAAAAATAAACACGAGGTTTATTTCTTGGGATGACAGGGACTACTCGTCTGCTGTGGGTCCTGATAGGACTTCGAGGACCGCAGTTGTCTGTTTGAGGATGACGTCTGCGTCGATTATACACCGTTTCTGGCCGGCTTGCGACGGTGCATCGTACATGATATCCATTAATGCGCCCTCGAGAATACTGC
>CAIZHO010000420.1 GCA_903932805.1 uncultured Roseiflexaceae bacterium
ACAGTCTGAGAAGTATTGCTTTATCGACACGAATGCACTCACGACAGCGATGTTTGGGATGTCGTATCACGGAAGTGTGCTGCCGCGCTTAGCCACGCTCGCTGACGCGTGCCAACGGCGGTATGATGTTTTTCTGCTGTGTGCAGATGATATCCCGTATGACGATACCTGGGATCGCTCCGGCGAGGTTTCGCGACGCATCTTTCAAAAGCAGATACGCGCTGATTTGCAGATGCGACATATTCCATTTACCGTTGTCACGGGTACACTGAAGGACCGTGTCGCTCAGGTTCGGAGGCTGCTCGAGGCACAAGAAAGCCGGATTACTGCATCATAGAAACCACCAGACATACACGTACGTAACGGTCAGTCATCGGTTTTCACAATTTCGTTGCAGTTAGAAATAGGTAGTGTATACTGCAGGCACGCGATTTTTGTGTACATTTGAGGAGGCAGTAATGCAATTCGATTTCGACAAAGTAGTCGATCGGCGGGGTGGGGATAGCATCAAGTGGAATTTGTACGGGGATGGCATCCTACCTATGTGGGTAGCAGATGGTGACATTCTTTCACCGCCCGAAGTTATCGAAGCATTGACCAATCGTGCCCAGCATGGAGTTTTTGGATACGCTGGGGAGCCGGCGGAACTCAAAACACTATTGGTCGAACGCATGCAAAAGCTTTATAACTGGAAAATTACTCCAGCTGATATTGTTTACGTTCCCGGTGTGGTCACCGGCTTCAACATTGCTGCTCGGGCAGCCGGCAAAGCCGGAGACGGGATTTTGGTACAGACGCCAAATTACCCACCCATTCTCAATGCTGCAAGCAACCACGATATGGTCACGCAAACGGCCGAGCTCAAACTGGTCCACAACGGCAACATTATCAACTACGAATACGATGATGCAGCGTTCCTCGGTGCAATTGATGAGCGAACCAAAATTTTCATTCTGTGCCACCCCCACAACCCGACGGGTCGGTTGATGAGTCGGGCAGAACTCGAGCGGATGGCTACGGTCTGTGTTGAGAAGGGTATCGTCATCTGTTCAGATGAAATCCACTGCGACTTGATCATGGATGGCCGAGAACACGTTCCAACCGCTGCGTTGTCGCACGAAATTGCGATGAACACCATCACGCTGATGGCCCCGAGCAAGACGTTTAACATTCCGGGATTGGGATTTAGTTTTGCGATTATCCAAAATCCGGAATTGCGCAGAAAGTACATCAAGGCGCAGGCCGGGATTGTCCCACATGCAGGCATCTTCGGGTATGTCGGTGCACTTGCAGCCTACAAACATGGCGACGCTTGGTTGCAAGCATCGAACGAATACTATGCAGCAAACCGTGATTTTGCCATTGATTACATCAAAAAGTACATGCCACAGCTCAGCATAACCAATCCTGAAGCGACCTATTTGGCGTGGGTGGATTGTAGCAAAGCAGGCATCGAAGGGAACCCGAAGGAGTACTTCCAAAAATTTGGTGTAGCCCTCGGCGATGGCAAAAACTTCGGTGCACACACGGCGAATTTTGTGCGGATAACGATGGCGTGCCCACGCAAACTTTTGGCAGATGGTCTCGACATGATGCGGCAGGCACTCGAACCGTTGTCGTAGTACGTGCTCCACTCGTGTGCTCTTCCGGGGGGTATTCGTACGAATACCCCCTGTTTTGTTAAAAGCGCCTGTTCAAGAAATGATTGGAACAAACATGCAAGGATTGGCTCGCACAGCGGTTGCGGTGTTGCCCAATATTGCCTCTGCGCTGTATTTCGCGCGTTGTGCTGTGCATAAAATACCGTATACTACCTACTATCTACGGTAATAGGGGACAATACATGCCGCACAGATTCGAAACTACACTTCCCCGCCGCGACTCAGACAGCCTCAAATGGAATCTGTACGACGCCGATATCACTCCGCTCTGGATTGCCGAAGCTGATGTCCGCCCGCCGCAAGCAGTGATTGATGCGCTCGCGCAGCGCGTCGAACATGGGGTGTTTGGCTATACCGCAGCACTCGGACATTTGTCTGCACCGGGGGGTACCTGGGAGTACCCGCAGATTGCGTCGGTCATCTGTGCCCGCATGAAACGGCTGTACGATTGGGACGTGACGCCGGATCAACTCGTCTATTTGCCAGGTGTTGTGCCGGGATTTAACCTCGCCTGCAAGATCGCCGGTGCGCCGGGTGATGCGGTGCTGATGCACGCACCGTGCTATGGGCCAATCACCAAAGCTCCGTTGAATCAAGGACGCCGGGCTACGTATGTCACATTGCGCACCGAGATCGATGACGATGGCTATGCGTATCACGCGCATGACCAAACTGCATTCGAATCAGCGGTCGAGTCTGACACACGCTTGTTTTTGCTGTGTAACCCTCATAACCCGACTGGCCGTGCATTCAGCCGCGCAGAGCTGCGTGCAATTGGCGAGAGCTGCATTGCCCATGACATGCTCATTTGCTCTGACGAAATCCATGCAGAGCTCGTGTTGAGCGGATCGGTGCATATCCCAATAGCCTCGTTGTCGCCCGAAATCGCTGCCCGCACGATTACATTAATCAGCCCGAGCAAGGCGTTTAATATCCCGGGATTGGGGTTTGCGGTGGCAATTATCCAAAATCCCGAGTTGCGGGCACAATACATGCAGGCTATGCAGGGACTGGTTGCGAGCCCGCAGGTGTTTGGGTATGTCGGCGCGTTGGCTGCGTATCAACACGGCGATGAATGGCTCGCTGCAGCACAGCAGTTTTATACGGCGAATCGCGATTATGTAGCATCATTGTTGCGCGCGCATGCACCGCAGCTCGTGATCAATCGACCCGAGGCGACGTACCTGCATTGGATTGACTGTCAGATCG
>CAIZHO010000421.1 GCA_903932805.1 uncultured Roseiflexaceae bacterium
ATCGTACTTGATGCCCATCGCACGCAACTTGAGCGCAGCAATTTCGGCGTCGACGGCCTTTGGCAATGCGTGTACCGCAGCAGTCAGCTTGCCCTTGTTCTTGAGCAAGAACTCAGTGGCCAGAGCCTGATTGGCAAACGACATGTCCATAACAGCGCTTGGGTGACCTTCGGCTGCTGCCAAATTAATCAAGCGGCCATCGCCCAACAGGTTGATGCGGCGACCATCTTTGAGGATGTACTGATCAACGAACGGACGTGGCTGGCGCTTTTCGACCGTGATTGCGTCGAGGTCGTCGATGTTGATTTCGACATTGAAGTGACCGCTGTTCGAAATGATACAGCCATCCTTCATCACGGCGAAGTCTTTGCCGCTCAACACGTGCTTGTTGCCGGTTGCGGTGACCACGAAATCCGCTTGTGCTACCGCTTCTTCCATCGGCATAACGCGGAACCCGTCCATGGCGGCTTCGAGTGCCTTGACCGGATCAACTTCGGTCACAATGACCCACGAACCCATGCCACGGGCACGCTCGGCGATACCGCGCGAGCAGTAGCCGTACCCAGCGACAACAAAGGTCTTGCCGGCCAACAACACATTGGTGGCGCGGATGATGCCGTCGAGGGTGCTCTGGCCCGTGCCGTAGCGGTTGTCGAACAAGTGCTTGGTGTCGCTGTCATTCACTGCAATGACCGGGAACGGCAGCACGCCGTCGGCTGCCATGGCGCGCAGACGAATCACACCAGTAGTCGTCTCTTCGGTGCTCCCCAACATGGTTGGGATCAGGTCGCGACGCGTCTTGAGGATACCCGACACCAGGTCCGCACCGTCATCTTGGGTGACGTGAGGATTGTGTGCAAGTGCTGCCTCGAGGTGCTTGTAGTATGTCGCATTGTCTTCGCCTTTGATGGCATAGACGGGGATTTCTTCGTGCTTAACGAGTGTCGCAGCGATGTCGTCTTGGGTCGACAACGGGTTCGAGGCTGCCAACACAACATCTGCGCCGCCCGCAGCCAACGTTGCCATCAAGTTGGCAGTCTCGGCCGTGACGTGCAGACACGCTGATACACGCATCCCTGCGAACGGCTTCTCTTTTGCGAAGCGCTCACGGATTTGGCGCAACACGGGCATTTCGTTTTCTGCCCAGTTCATGCGCTTGCGACCCTGCTCGGCGAGACCAATGTCCTTGATGTCGTACTCTTTACTCATTGAGAACCTACTCCTTACTGCGATTCCTCTTGCCCGATATGCTCACGTAAACCGCTCTTCAGTGAACGTCGCCACGCGTCAATGACCTGCGCATTGGCATACGAATCCAACCACGTTGTTAGGCTTCGCTCAGCTGCAGGCACGGCCACGGCGTGGGCGAATGCCACGGCCTGCTCCACAAAATGATTGCATGGCGCTACGGCAATCTCATCGAGTTGCGCAAAGTGGGCGCCACGCCAGAGGCGAATGATCGAACCACGATCAGCAAAGATCGTGAACGGACGTTCAATCTCTATTACACCATCATACCCGATAATTCGGGCATTTTGGAAGAAACCACCGACAAAACTCACGGTAAACGTTGCATCAATGTCATTTTCGAGCATACACAGGGCACTTGCTCTGACATCAACCTGATTTCCACCCCAACTTGCCATACCACTCAGCTGCGTTACCGCGGCCGACGTCATGAGGCGGGCATAATGCACAGCATAACAACCTAGATCAGCAATCGCCCCGCCGCCGATACGCTCCGTCATGCGGATGTCAGCAGGGTTATCTTGCCGATATCCAAAGCCAACCTGGATCTGTTTGATGTGACCAATTGCACCGCTATCGAGGAGCGCTTTGGTCTGTAGGGTTTGCGGGTGATGTTGATACATCATCCCTTCGCGCACCACCACTCCCGCGGACTGTGCCGCCGCTCGTATCTGCGCGACCTCGCTGGCGGTACATGCAAGCGGCTTTTCGACCAGCACATGCAGACCTGCAGCAATTGCCTGTAACGCAATCGGTGCATGCAGATGATTGGGGAGTGCGATATACACTGCATCACACCGTTGTGATGCAATCAGCGCCCCGATGTCAGTAAACGCCAGTGCAGCAAAATCCCGTGCAAGTTCTTGTGCTGCGTCGATCCGTCGCCCATAGACCGCAGTGATGCGATGCCCTGGGGCAGTGTGCATCGCGGCACCGACCTTTTTGGCAATGCGGCCTGCGCCAATAATCCCCCAACGCACGACTACGCCTGTAACGCCAGACGCACAGCGTCGTCAACGCCGAACGAACCGACATAGCGCGTATAAAACTCGGCCGGGGTGTACTGGTGTTCTTGACAGCCATGGTGCTCAATGGCAAACGCACCTGCCAGTGAGGCCATTTTGCCGCACGTGTCTGCGGGGAGTGCATGCGACATGCCAAAGACGAAGCCGGCGAGATACGCATCACCAGCACCTGTAGGATCTCGTACAGCGTCAACGGGAGCAACGTCGATGCTCGTTTCGATGCGCACACCGCTGCGGGCATCTGACACAATTGATCCTTTGTCACCGCGTGTGATGACGGTCAACGGTACCCGTTCGACCAGTTCTTGTTCGCTTTTGCCAGTCATCTGAGCCATCATGGCGAACTCATAGTCGTTGCCGATCAGCGCATAGGCACCATTGAGCCCATCCAAGATTTGTTCTGCAGTCAGCCGTGGAGTCTGTTTGCCCGGATCAAACAAAAACGGTACCCCCATTTGACGGCACTCTGAGACGTAGCGAGCCATCGCTTCGGGATCGGTGGGTGAAATCACCACCAAATCGTCTTTGGTCAATCCAAATCCGAGCAAGCTCAAGTCGCGTGACCGTGCCATGGCACCGGTATAAAACGCCACCAGCTGGTTGTTCGCTTGATCCGTATTGATAAAACACGAAGCGGTGAATTCTCCGACGACTTCGTGTACACCACTTGCATCGACACCACGGCTTTGCATCCAGGCACGGTATTCACCGAAATCTTGACCTGCGGATGCAACGACCAATGGCTTTGCGCCCAGCAATGCCAACGAATAGGCAATGTTGCCAGCCACACCACCACGCATGCGCTTCATCGAATCAACAAGAAAACTCACCGACAACATATGGACTCGGTCGGGCAGAATGTGGTCTTTGAAAAGACCAGGGAAATTCATGATGTAGTCGTATGCCAACGACCCTGTGACTACCACGCGCATGGGATTCTCCTTCATTCTGTGTATCCACCTATCAACTGCACCAGCAGTGCATCGACCGCCGCTGCAGTCGTACAGGTCAGTGCAATAACCGCTTCTGCCTGGTCTACGGGGGCTTGTCCGAGCGATTGTGACGGCGCAATCACCAGCCCACTGCGAAGTGCCTCCGGGGTAGCGCCCGCCAACAAAAACCGTTGTATTATCGCATACACGCGTGCATCAATGTACGCGATTTCTGCGACGTTTAGCGCACCAACAGGGACAACACCGATGCCGACGCGCATCCCATTGCTGAGTGCACGGACAAGATCTGCAATCACCTGATCATCAGCGAGGTCGTCCTCCCAGTGTGTCACAATCAACACGTCTATCGGCAGCTGGACAATCTCGCCCAGAGGGGTCCCACAGCGTAATGTCAACGCACGTTGACAGGGTATAGCCAACACCACGCGTGCCAGGGCGACAAGCAATTCGTCACGTTCGATGGTCATGAACGGCGAGTGCATCACGTCGTAGAACGGCTCTTCGAGGCACACCATCGCGGGACGATTGGCACACATCATTGAGTCGGCTTGCAACCGTGCGCGCACACAGCAATGAATGACCACGCCTTCGAACAATGCAGGGTCAGCCAACAGCGGCTGTTGATGCTCATCGGTCAATTGGGCAGCGAGTGAAATGGGGCCCAACAGTTGACCTTTGATACCAACGTCTGGTGCAAGGGTGTCTATGTCCGTCATGAGTTCACGCAACCCAGCGGCCTCGCGTTGGCTCCATTCAGCCGATTGCATGCGTGTTTTCTGCATAAATGCAATAGTGTACTGTGGTAACGCAGCCAACGTCTGTTCACGGTTCACGTACACGCGGCGCTGGGATTCGTCGAGCACTAAGCCTGGTAATCCCCAACTCGCTTGTACAATACTGCGCTCAAAAAAATGGCGCTGTGGTAGCTGTGGCCACGCAACATAGGGCAAGGCATGACGACGCAGCACCGCACACGCAGCCTGTACCGACTCGTGCGGCAATGCTCCGTAGAGCATCGGTATGACATGTGCCGGAGCGACACTCAACAGACTGCCGCCAATCCTGGGCCGTACGGCGCACGAACAACACCCTTCTCGCAGATAATCGCCGTGATGTACTTCGCGGGCGTCACATCAAATGCCGGATGTGCCGCAGTCACCCCCGCTGGCGCGATGCGGACCCCCTGGATGGTCGTTACTTCATCCGACGAGCGTTCTTCGATGGGGATCATACTGCCGTCGCTAATTTTGCGGTCAATCGTCGATGTCGGGGCAGCAACATACATCGGGATCCCATGCGCCTGCGCCAACACGGCGAGTCCATAGGTGCCGATCTTGTTGGCGACATCACCATTTGCTGCGATCCGATCTGCACCGACGATGATGCAATCGACCAAGCCCTTACCCATGAAGTAGGCCGCCATGTTGTCGGTAATCAACGTCAACGGAACCCCAGCACGCTGGAGTTCAAACGCAGTCAAACGAGCGCCCTGCAGATACGGTCGTGTTTCGTCTACATAGACATGGATGGAGCGGCCGAGCTCGTGCGCGCGATATATCGGTCCCAATGCCGTACCATACCCGGCAGTCGCGAGACCACCTGCATTGCAATGCGTGAGTACGCGGCCGCGCGCGGGGATCAACGGCTCACCATGCCGGCCAATCGCCTGACACATGGCCAGATCTTCGGCAAAAATCGCATGTGCCTCGGCCAGCAGTGCAGCGCGGAACTCTGCCAATGGCAATGATTGTATGTGCACTGCCTTGGTCATCATGCGCGCTGTCGCCCAAAACAGATTCACGGCAGTGGGGCGCGATGCATCCAATACCCGTTGGGCCTCATGCAATGCAGGCATGAGGTCGGCAGGCGTACGCGCCAGTGCACGAACTGCCACAAGGGCCATACCGTACGCCGCGGTACAGCCGATGGCCGGTGCACCACGGACTTGCATGGTCCGTATCGAATCAGCAACGCCAGCAACGGTTGTGTAGGCATTGACGACTTCTTGGTGCGGCAACAAGCGCTGATCAAGCACATGCACGGCATTATCGTGCCACGTCACCGAGACGAGCTGGTTCATATGGTTCTCGCTATAGAGCAAAGGGACGCTTCGAACATAAAGTATACCACACCGCTTTTCGGTCGCACGGTCTGCCGTCCCCGGTGGCTACATGGTACAATTTGGGCAATCAACTGCGAGGAGTTATCCCATGGCATACGGCGTCAAACTCGACCCTACTCCAATCACACCTGGCCTGAGTGTCAGAGCACTGGTCGACAATCACTTCTACTCATACAACGGCGGCAGACTCCGCGAGGCGTGTCAGCTGTATGCCCGCAAAATGAGCGCATCCGATGTCACCATCGGCGTTACCCTGTCGGGTGCGTTAACGCCGACCGGGCTCGGTACCGCCGCGATTGTGCCGCTGATTCGCGCTGGGCTCATCGATTGGATCGTCAGTACAGGCGCAAACGTCTATCACGACATGCACCGCTCATTAGGATTCGAACTCTTTGGTGGGAGCCCCTATAGCGACGACATCGAACTGCGCGAACACAACATCATTCGTATCTATGACATTCTTTTTGATCAGAATGTGTTGCTCGAGTCAGATGCATTCTTTCGGCGCTGTATCGCCGAGCCCGAGTTCCAAAAACCGATGTCCACCGCAGAGCTTCATTACCGATTGGGGCGGTACACACAAGCACGCGAAAAAGCAATTGGTACCTCGTATGTGTCGGTCTTGACCGCTGCATACGAAGCCGGCGTGCCCATCTA
>CAIZHO010000422.1 GCA_903932805.1 uncultured Roseiflexaceae bacterium
ATTTTTCGCCCCGACTGATGACCGCTTTTTTCGATTGTCATTCTTCGGATTATCTCTGATATAGCGTCGCGTACGCCATAGTCCTACGTCAGAGGAGATAATCCGAACATGAAAACAGCGTTGCCACAGAGCGAAATCGATGCCAGCTGCTTTCATGCGATTGCGTACGCCGACTTTCCAGCCGCGCACGAACGGGAAGTGCAACGGAATGTCGTTCCAGCACTGCCAAACCATTGCACCAGTGCGGCAGAGCTGCATGTTGCCGCAGACTACCTCGCCAAAAATCGGCAAACGATGCTTCGTATTCAATGTGACGAAATAGTACCCATTCGAACGATAGTCGTGCCCAGGTTTGCGTCGTGAATTGTCTCTGCCCCACACGACGTTGCCGTT
Organism: uncultured Roseiflexaceae bacterium; assembly: GCA_903932805.1. Taxonomy (GTDB): domain Bacteria; phylum Chloroflexota; class Chloroflexia; order Chloroflexales; family Roseiflexaceae; genus UBA965. The sequence goes on from CAIZHO010000422.1 coordinate 394, forward strand.
GCGTCGATACATGGTTCTTTTCTGCTTCATTCGGTAGCTCCTTCCTCTCCGGAAGTTCTACCGTCCGAGCGAACAGAAAAGGTACCCTACTGGGCGACACTCCTACACATCGTCTTCTTCGACCACGTCTTCCCAAAATGCTTCGAGTGGAACGCCCAACCCATCGGCGAGCCGATTCACATACGCAAAATACCCGGTTACTTGATTGATATCAAGGATTGCCGTATCACTAAACCCTGCCACGCGGAGTGCCATAACGTCCATCTTGGCCATTGCCCCTGGTGTCAATGTCAACTTCTCGGCATAGGTCAACATTGCGTGTTCGGCAGCGCTTATCTGCGCCCGCCGCCAATCTTTTTTGAGCTGGCTGACCAATGCTGGGTTTTTGGTTAAGCGACGGAGACCCCGTCCATGATGGGTCATTCAGTAATGGCAATGATTGGCGGTCGACACGACCACGGCAATCATTTCGCGTTGCGCCCGCGACAAATCTGATGGGCCACGCATCACCGTCACGTACAACAGCATGTGCGCTTTGAGCGTTGCCACATTGAGCGAGTGGATCTTCATGATGTTGTCGACACCACCCCAGGGCTCCATCGCACCGGCGTATTCTGCCTTGAGCTCGCCCTCTGCTTCGCTCTCAGGAATCATGCGAATCCACGCCATCACGTCCTCCTCATGCTCATCAATCGTTCACACGTCCATGGTATCGTACCGTCAGAAAGGATGTGGTATGCACACAATTCTTCTCTTTGATGGGGTCTGTAATCTCTGCGCCGGCGTCGTGCAATGGGTCATTCCACGTGATCCTGCTGCACGCATTCATTTTGCGTCGCTCCAGTCCCCGATTGGGACACAGTTGTGTGCACGATACGGTATCGATGCTTCTGCGCTCGGCAGTGTCGTGTTGATCCACGACAGCATAGCCTACCAAGAGAGTGATGCTGCACTCATGCTCGTCAGCGTCCTGCCTGGTCCATTGCGATTCCTTGCACTGCTGCGCATCATCCCACGTTTCGTGCGTGACCCGATATACCGCTGGGTGGCCCGCAATCGGTATGCGTGGTTCGGCCAAAACGACTCGTGTATGTTGGCCCTACCGGGGTACACCGAGCGCTTTTTGAGCGACCGCTAGGCGAAGCGGATATACAGCCGTTTGTTTTGTTTGCCTTTGTTTTCGCTCTTGTAGATGCAGCACGGGCCGACTTCGTGGGTACTTTCGGCGTGTGTCCCACCACACGCCTGCGCATCGAATCCTTCGATTTCGACCACCCGCACCTGACCACGGTAGGCCGGCGGTTGGACATTTTTCGTGCGGAGGAGATCACTCCGCTCTGCAAACTCCGCCACCGATAGATACCGATAGTGCACGGGGTGATACGCCACCAAGACGGCATTCATCCGCGCCTCGAGGTCAGCCAACATGACCGGATCGAGCCATTCGATGGCGAAGTCGATGCGGGCATAATCTTCGGTCATCTGCGCACCCGTGATCCATGCCTGATAGTGTGTCAAGGCCAGCGTGTTGAGCACATGCAACGCCGTATGATAGCGCGATATGGTGCGCCGGCGCTGCTTGTCGACGACGAGATCCACGGCCTGCCCCGGCATCACAACTGCGGCACTGTGGTGCCAGATATGATCTTCGGCATCGACCTCAACGTGCTCGATGCGCTGATTGGCACCGTCGACACTGACCACACCGGTGTCCACTGGCTGGCCACCCCCACCCACAAAAAACGGCGATGCAGCAACCGCGAAAGCCCCGGGGCGTGTAGCCACGACCGTGGTCACCACGTGCGTCTGCTGTGGGGTATTGAGGTAGATGCGCTGGGTACTCATGCCCGCTTCCTGCCAATGCGCCGCATGATAAAGCTCCCCATCACTACAATCGCGATGACGGCAAGCACCACCACCACCACCGGCAGCACGAGGGCCCCGACGGCGGTAGCTGTTGCACCGACAGCCTCACCGGTCGCGACGACGGGGTTGCCAAGGCTGGCGGTTGTCGCCGTCGATGCCCCGCGGATGGTTGCCATGCCTGTATGGAGTGCGCCTGCGACGCCACCGCCCGCGATGAGCGCCAATGACCAACGCAACCAGTCGTCCATCCCGACGACCATCGATGCAGTCAACAACGTCCCAGCGACCACGGCTGCAGGTGCGCCAATCACATCGAGCGCGTGATCAAGCACAGGGATGTAATAGGCTACGAGTTCGCTCAGCGATGCCGCAGACAGCACCGCCAACGCGGGCCAACTGCCGAGCCATGCAAAATCCGGTGCGACGTTGAGAATCCCCAGCTTTGTGGCAATAGCAGCCACCAGGAACGGCAGGAAGATGCGGACTCCCACCGCTGAAC
>CAIZHO010000423.1 GCA_903932805.1 uncultured Roseiflexaceae bacterium
CGAGCAGTGCGACCATCAGGCCGCCGCTGCCGGCAAGCGCATGCGTGCGGAACGGGTCTGTCCAGACCTGCAGGCCGGCTCGTCGGAGCCGGCTCGCCACATATGCAGCGGTCTGCGCTTCGGCGATGGATGTAACCGGGCGGGCGCCGATGTCGTCAGCGATTTTGTGGATGGCGTCTATGGGGTCTTCACGACGACGCAACACCGGGAGAGGGAACTCCACGGTGTTGAGGGGCATGGTTGAGTAGTCTGGTTCGTATGTCATTGCGCTGTGGAACGACTATTCGGTGGGGTCGACGCCGTAGCGCCAGCGATAGTAGTGGCGGCCTACATTGCCTTGTTCGATTTGCCAGCCTGCGGGGTTGTTCGGCACGTAGGTAAGCACACGCCGTTCAAACGGTTGTACCATTACCCATTGCTCGATGCCGTTGATTTGACTCTTGGTCCAATACGCTTCGCTCAGTGGGTAGCCCATCGTTGCAACCCAGTTGTCCATCAGGGGGCCACGTTGACTGCGCCCATTGACATAAATGACATCGGCGCTCGTCAAGTACGCATAAAACACCTGCGGGATATTGTGGCCAGTACTCGCTGCGTAGAACCCGACGCGGGCTGCTTCGATGCCGTCCGCATCGTAGCTCGATACGGTGCCGTTACGGTCGATGCGACTGTCGGCATAGGCACCGACCCGATTGGGTGCCTTGTTGCCGATGACAGTGGCGAAGCTGGCGTACGTTGGACCACTACGGTCGCTGGTATCACCCGTGATGCTGACATCCGAAGGCTCACGATCGATGAAATCCGCGTTGCCCACCTGCATTTGGCCAGTGATCAGCTCACGCACGAGCAACCCGCTGGTCACAAACCACGCGTTGCGTGGATTGGCGTTGGGGTTGTTGATTTCCATCCGGCCTTTGTCGAAGTACTGCACCTGGCGCATCCCGCCGGTGATTTGCAGATACGCTTCGCTCCGGGCCATCAGGCCGGTTGGCCCCCACAACCAGCTGCGTTTGGCCTGCTGGCGCACGACAGGGCGGTCGCTACGGGCCCAAAGAAACTCAAAGGCGCGGTTGACAAAGGTCTTGAGTGGGCCGTTGATGAGCTCTGTGGTGGGTTGATAGCCGGCACGCTCGTAGCCGGTGCTGCTATCGCCCTCGGGTGTTTTGGTCGGGGTGAGGTCGTACCCATTTTCGTCTGCCGCGATGGTAGGGATGACGGTGGGGTCAACGGGCTCGTCTGCAGGCGTGGATGTGGGCAAGGTTGTCAGGTCACGACCCGCACAACCTTCCGCGCCTTTGGGGCAGACGGTGTTCTTCAGGTTGTATTGAAAAAATGGGTTGCCCAAGTCACCGATGTTCTTTACTTGGATGAAGTAGAAGCCATCGACAGGTGGTGTGAAGACGATTTGCGAATCGAACGATACCGTGTCTTTATTGTCGTTTTGATCGATAAAGGTATAGGCATCGCGATCGAATAGAGTCATGATGGTATCGGTACCTTGCGTGGTTGTCGCAGAGCTACTGTTGAGGTTAGCGGTGGTATCAGTCGCCAAGACATAGGTATTATCTTTTTTGGCAAAGAATTTCACCCAATCTGCGTCACCATTGGGACAGAGCCGATGGTCGGTTTGAATCTGATTCGAAAAAATCAGACTCGCCTGTTCGGGCAACCCGTCTGGTTCATACAGGTCTGTACACAGCCCGCTTGTATCGGGCACATTCCCCTCGAAACGATGACCATCGCCGCCCGTGTATGACAAATTTCTCACAATAAACGAGTAGAAACCTGTGTTTGATTTCGTAGCATCATAGATTCGAACATGATATATCCCACTTGTGGGTGCGCGAAATTGTTTGATATATGGATCAAGATTATTCGAATTTGAAGTGTAGTGTTCATACGAATCGTCAC
>CAIZHO010000424.1 GCA_903932805.1 uncultured Roseiflexaceae bacterium
CACCCCTATTTTTGCCATGAGTCGCGTCTCTGGGTGGACCGCACATGTCTACGAGCAGTACAGCGATAACCGTATTTACCGGCCAGAATCGGAGTACATTGGTCCAAACGATGTAAATTACGTTCCCATCGAACAGCGTCCATAGGAACTGACGATGAGCCGTACCATAACACGTATTGCTCAGGGCGTACTGTCACGTTTGGCAATCCCGACGCTCCAACAGGTACTTGTCCAACGAGCCACACTGGTGTGTGGCTCGTTTGTTGCGTTAGTGTTCGGTGCAGCAGCAGCCTTTTGGTTGCCGCTCGGGCTCACCACCGTGCCGATTCGTTTTGTCGATGCGTGGTTTTTGGCGACTTCTGCGATGACCGCCACCGGCTCGTCGTCTGTTGACATCATGAGATACTGTACACCGCTTGGGCGTGGTGTGATTGTGTTGTTGATTCATATAGGCGGGGTCGGTTTTATGACGCTGGTACTCAGCCTGCTCCAACAGTTCGGCGTACGGGTGTTCCGAACGCGACGCGTCTCGGGATGGCGTTTGCTCGTGGGCGCGCTCTGCATTGAACTCTGGGTGAGCGTGCTCCTTGCCCTGCACTGGGGGGCGTTGGTCACTGATCCGATAGGTCGGTGGTGGGATGCGTTTTGGTATGCAACGAATGCATTTGCAAATGCAGGATTTCGCAGCACTCACACGATGCAACACGGACCATTCGATGGTACCGCTGCAGCGCTCCTTTCGCTGACCATGCTGATAGGGTCGCTCGGCCTGCCGGTACTGGTCGATTTGGTGACCCGTAATCGCCGTATGGCGCAGACGTCTATCAACACCATGGTGACCATCGCTCTCGTGGTTGTGACGTCCGGTGCATTACTGCTCAACCCGCTCTGGCATGTCAACCATGCCACAGAATCCACTGCCCAAAAGATGTTTGTAGCATTGGTGGACGCAATATCCTGGCGGACTAGTGGGTATATAAACGATCAAGACATTATGGCGCTTTCTGTCGTCACACGCACGCTCATCCTGATTGGGATGTTCATCGGTTGTGCGCCGGGTGCGATGGGTGGTGGGGTCACACCGACCACGTTCGTGGTCTTTTTGTCGGGTGTGTACCGCGCTTTGCGTGGTGACCACACGGTCACACTCATGGGACAACGGATTGCGCCAATGGTTGTGCACCGAGCGGTGTCGATTGTGGGTTTGGGGATTGTCGTCGTACTCCTGAGTGCAGCCGGTCTCTGGTTGCTTGAAGGGGTCTCGGGGAGCATTGCGGTCATGATGGCAACGGCTGCGTTTGCAACGACCAATATCGAGGTCGTGCCATTTTCACAGTTACACCCCGCCAGCCTGACCTTGTTGAGTATCGTGATGCTATGGGGGCGTGTCGGGGTGTTTGCTATTGTGTTGACTCTCTACGGGCGCACAACCCCTAAAACCGTCCACGCGCAAACGGTCTGGTTTGGGTAGTTAATCGAGTGGTGCTAACCACGACGTTTGCTTCGGGAACAGGATGTCCAGCAACTGGGCATGTTCACTGTTTGCGCGGACATCCATATGTGCTTGTGCTAATTCGTGCCGTGAATGGATGCCAAATACCTGCTGCAAAAAGACGTTGGGCGGGTATGCAGCATGTGCACCCGGTGTCCCTGGCCAGGTTTGCGCACTGATGCGTCCGTTTTGTATCGTAAGTTGCAGACCACCACGATAGAAATCGAACAAGAGGGTGCCGGTGTACCCTGCATAGACACTCTGCGACAGACGCTTTTCGAGCACTGCCGAAATGCTTCCCATGAACGTAACCAAATCTGCCACGCGGATATACCATGCATACGGCGGGTGTGCGACATGCGGCATCTGTGCAATCAACGCATAGAACGGATGTCCAACCCCCAGTACCAGCCG
>CAIZHO010000425.1 GCA_903932805.1 uncultured Roseiflexaceae bacterium
ATCTGGTCCATATCGGGCATGCAGGTAATCACACTCTGGGTCATAATCGAGCTGACGGGCCCGTTCATCACTTTGTCATAACTCGCACCTTCCTTCCACGCGCTGAGGAGGTCTGTTTGAGACAGAATCCCAGCCAAATAGCCGGGGCCATCCGTCACGACCACGGCGTGGATGCGGTAGCGCTTGATCATTGCCAGAGCCTCGGCCACCGTGGTTTCGGTTTGGCACGAGATGACTCCTACGTGCATTGCATCGCTGACTCGTTGTTTTATCACAGCAGACGTCCTTTTCGTTGTAGAGTCGGCACAAACAGTGCTTCTGTCATATAATTATCTACGTACAGGCAATCATAAACGATGTATTCAATATGTGCGAGGAGTAGCCGTAATGGCCGATACAAAACGGATGCAAGCCGGCGACGTCACCCCTGAGTGGTTGCAGTCACTCTCGTACACACTGGTACCGTCATCCAAGCCAACGACCATTGATGGTGTCTATGTCAAAGACCTCAAGACCCATCTCGACGGACGTGGTGACGTCATCGAGTTGTGGAGCAAAGCGTGGGTCGACAACGAGGGTTTGGTCGTGCCCGAGCATGTCTACCAGAGTGCGACGGATTATGGTGTCACCAAATGTTGGCATCTCCACAATGTGCATACCGACCAGTTCACCGTCACCCGCGGCAAATTACAGGTCGTGTTGGTCGATATACGTCCTTGGTCGCCTACGTTCGGGCAGGTCAACTCGGTCATTTTGGGCACTGCACGGCCCAAGCTCATCAAAATCCCACCGATGGTCATGCACGGCTGGAAGGCTCTCCATATGCCCGAAGTCATTGTCGTAAATTTGCAGTCGCACATATATGACCCGGTCGATGAGTTCAAATTCGAATGGGATTGCGTCCTCAAAGAAGCCTGGGAGCCGCTGAACGGCTAAGCACCCCCTTCAATCGCATGCGGAATATGCTCGATGTGGTCACCCGAAAGGGTGACCACATCAATACGCCAATCACACTGCTCGAGGTCGTGCTCCTGCAAATAGCAGTACGCACTGGCGGTCAAGCGAGCGATTTTGCGCGTGCCAATCGACGCCCGTGCCTGATCGAGCGTGCTTTTGCGTACCCGTACCTCGACGAACACGACCGTCGCAGCCTCGCGCGCAACCAGGTCAAGCTCGCCATAGCGGCAACTCCAGTTGCGCGCCACAATGACAAAGCCGCGGCGTTCCAAGAACGTCGCGGCTCGGTCTTCGCCGGCATTGCCTGTCTGCCGGCGCTGAGTCATTATGGGTAAATACCGCGGGTGATATAGGCTTGGGCGGTGCGATCAACGGCCAACAGATAGGCTGCGGTGCGCAGTGGCATGCGCCGCGCCTGTGCAACCCCGTTGACTTGCTCAAATGCATTCACCATGATGCGTTCGAGCTGGGCATTGACTTCGCGCTCGGTCCAAAAGAATTCTTGCAAGCCTTGGACCCACTCGAAGTAGCTGACGGTTACACCGCCGGCATTGGCCAAGATATCGGGGATGACCAACACGCCACGGTCGAACAGAATCGCGTCGGCATCGGGTGTGGTCGGACCATTGGCTGCCTCGATAACAATCTTGGCCTTGATGCGGTCTGCATTGCGGGCGGTGATTTGGTTTTCGATGGCTGCGGGGATGAGAATATCGCAGGGCAGTTCGAGCAACTCTGCATTCGAGATGGCATCACCGCCCGGTGCACCGGCGACGGTTCCGGTTTTCTCATAATGTGCCTGCAACTGGCGCAGGTCGATGCCCTTGGCGTTGGCGATGCCGCCGCCACGGTCCGCGACGCCGACTATTTTGGCGCCCATCTCTTCGAGCAACCGCGCAGAAGTGCCGCCGACATTACCGAAGCCCTGGATGACAACCCGTGAGCCAGCAATACTGACGTTCGCGCCTTCGCAGGCCTCGCGCAGAATATAGACCAGTCCACGGGCTGTCGCTTCGTTTCGACCATGCGATCCACCAATGTTGATGGGCTTGCCGGTAACCACTGCGGGCACGGTGTGGCCACGGTGCATCGAGTAGGTGTCCATTATCCAGGCCATGATTTGTGCGTTGGTGCCGATGTCTGGGGCAGGGATGTCGACTTCGGGACCGATAAGGAAGCTGATTTCGGTCGCATAGCGTCGGGTCAGACGCTCGATTTCGCCCTGTGATAAAAGCGCTGGGTCCACGACGACGGCACCTTTGGCACCACCGTAGGGAATATTCACGACGGCGCACTTCCACGACATCAACATCGCCAGTGCACGCACTTCGTCGATGTCGGTGTCTGGATGGTACCGGATCCCCCCCTTGGCAGGACCTCGCGTCGTGTTGTGCTGCACTCGATAACCAGTAAAAATGCGAATCTGCCCGTCATCCATTTTGACGGGAAAATTGCACGCGAATTCGCGATGCGGCACGCGCAACAACCTGCGATACCCGCCATCCAAGTTCAGGATGTCGGCCGCAATGTCGAATTGCTTTTGCGCGTTGTGGTACGCATTCTCGGTGTGGATCGTCATTCCCTACTCCTCCTTGAGCGGTTTGTGACACAAAACCAATTCAAGTATAGCACTCTTCATTTGCGTATGCGAAAGAAAAAGCCCGTTCCGATGCGCGACAGTGTATCGGAAATAGCCGCATCCACATACCCCAAGCGCCACGTCGTCGCCACCATACCAACCAAAACGATGCTCAGCGCTAACAGCCGGGGAATGCCCAGCATCTCCCCGCCCAGGGCAAGTGCGACTGCGACCAACGCAATCAGCCCGGTCACTGCGATACGCGGCAGGGGCACACCAATGCCTTCGCGGCGCAACGTAGGCCACAGGGCTGCCAGCAAGGCGACCTCGGTCGCTATCGTCATCGCTGCTGCAGCGAGCGCACCATAGACCGGGATCAGCAGCAGGTTGCCGCCGATGTTCACTATCGTCCCCACCAAAAACGCCCAGGTAATCGCCTGTTGGCGGGCGATTGCAATCAATGCATACTGCACCACCCCCGTCGTGTACGATAACGGCAGATACCAAATCAATACACGCAACGCCGTTGCTGCATCGGGCAGATATGCAGTACCACCCAACACCCAAATCAGATCGTCTGCCAGTACGGTCACCACCACCACTCCCACCCACGCCACCAGCTGGAGCACCCCGATTGCACGTGCCAAGAGTGGGTCCAACGTGGCCCGGTCGTGCACTGCACGATGCGCCAGCAACGGGAACAGGGCTCCGACGACATACGGCGGGATAATCTGCGTCAACGAGACGACTTTGTAGGCAGCATCATACAAACCGAGGACCGTATCGCCTGCCACAGTGCGCAAAATAATCGCATCAAAGCGAAAAAACACCGTCAGCAACAAACTATTGAGCAGTAACGGCACCGCGCTGCCCCACATCCGGCGCATCAGCGGCCAGTCCCACTGCGGTCCTGCGCGGAACAACAAGCGCCGTTGGAACCACCACAACAACCCAGCGTTGAGGATTGTCGCACCCAGTGCAACTGACCCCATCGCCACGATACGGGTATCACTGCTAGGCAACCAAAGGACCAATACAATACCGACCATGGTGCGCAGCAAACTGGTAATCATGACGACCAGCGCAGGTACCTCCATGCGTTGCGCCGCTTGGAACGAGGCGCTGACCGCCGCCGCTGTCCCCGCCGGCCACAGATGCACCAGCAAAATCGCGAAGGCGATTTGGGTGCCCCAACTCAGCGGCGGCATGGTGTCGCGCAACGCCCACATCCCGAGCAATGTCAGTGGTACCACCACAAGTGCCATCAGCCAACGCATGGTGACGCCGACACCAAAGACATGCTGGGCTGCGTCGGGGTTGACTGCTGCTTCACGGACTGCCAAGTCGTTCAGCCCCCAGTTCACAATGGTGACCAGGTACATGCTGGTGATGAGTGCAACGAAACTCCATGCGCCACTTGCCTCGGGACCAAGCGCACGCAATGTCACCGCCGCAAACCCCAGATCGAGTACTTTCCCAAAGATATTGGCCGCTATCGGTATGCTGCTGTTTTTGAGGAACCGCCCCATCGTTGTCGCCGTGTCGTCGCGCCACCACCGCCGCCAGCCCCACACGGCCACAGCCAGCGTGGGGATGCATAGCAGCATCGATATATAGAATAATGTGGTGTTGGTCACGGTCACTCCTGTGTCTCGCGCCAGACCTTGGCCGGGTCGGCAAGAAGGATTTGGATGGTGCCGTCGATGTCGCGGTGGAGCAGGTGTTCGCCGCCGACGCGCCGCTGGGCATAACTCAAGCGCGCCGGTGTATCTCGCCGTTGACCGCTGCGATAGATGATATGTGTGGGCGCGATGCGTGCCAAAAGGGCACGCGGCGGCGGCATCGCCCAGGGCATCGAGACAACACGGATCCCGTCTGTTGGCCAGTTCCCACTGTCGGGCAACACATCGGCACTGTGTGCCACCAGTACCGCCCCACCCGCCCAATCGATGCGGATTGCGTGGGTATCGATGATACGCA
>CAIZHO010000426.1 GCA_903932805.1 uncultured Roseiflexaceae bacterium
CGCGGGCCGATAACTTCCCGACGTTCACGTTGGACAAAACCGAAACGGCCACTACGCTCAATCCGCTCGGCGTCAAAGGTATCGGCGAAGCCGCCACCGTCGGTTCGACCCCAGCCACTGCCAACGCCGTCATCGACGCGTTGTCACACCTGGGCATCACGGCCATCGACATCCCGATGCGGCCAGAACGCGTCTGGAATGCCATCAACGAGGCCACCGTCAGCATCTAATCCAACACTACCCCGCACGTCGACCGACGTGCGGGGTATGGAGCGCATCCATGCACGCATTGCCCCCGACGATTATCCCGCTCGATACCATGCATCTCGGTCGCGCCGAGATTATTTGCTGCTACCTGGTCCGTGGCACCGTCAACATCCTCATCGATCCTGGTCCCACCGTCGTGCTGCCGGCATTAGCCGAGGCACTGGCAGTGCATGGATTGACGTTTGCTGACATCGGCGCCATCGTGCTCACCCACATCCACCTCGACCACGGGGGTGCGGCCGGGACCTTGCTCGACCGCTACCCCCACATGACCCTGTATGTGCACGAGCGCGCGCTGACGCACCTGGTCGACCCGACCAAGCTCATCACTAGTGCTACGCGCATCTACGGCGATCAGATGGACGTGCTGTGGGGCGAGTTTTTGGCAATTCCCGCCGCACGCATCGTCACCCTCAACGGCGGCGAGCCATTGCACATCGGCGACCAACGCTTCACCGTGATTGCGGCACCCGGGCACGCCATCCATCACCTCATGTACATCCATCAGCCGACCAATGTGGCCTTTGTGGGCGACATGGCAGGCATCCGTATGCCCGGGTATCGCTATGTGCGTCCGGCCACGCCACCGCCCGACATCGACCTCGAAGCGTGGGACGCAACGCTCCAAACCCTGCGGCACCATACCCCCAGCGCGATGTGTCTGACCCACTACGGTCCGGTGTTCGACATCGAGCCGCACCTCGACGCCCTGCACGCTGCCAACTGGCGCTGGGCCGAGCTCGTGCGTGGGTGGATGCTGGCCGGCATTGAACCGTCCGAACAACTCCGACTGTTGACCGCCCAAGCGACTGCCGACATGGGCGCTGAAGCGACCGAACAAGGCATCAGCGCCTACCAAAAAGGCGCCTCGATCACCATGAGTCTGCAAGGGTTGACGCGCTATTGGTCCAAACGGCTGCCCCCGACCCCGTGAGCGCATGCGGGTCATCACCACTGAGGAACATGGAACAGTCAACCGCCCCGAATCGATTTGCCCCGCCGAGCGCTAGTACGCACGCAGCGCTGGGCAGCGCATGGTCTGCGGGGCAGTCGATGCTGGTCACGGGGGTCGCAGCCAGCGGTCATACCCCTTTTCTGCTGACCCTGCTGCCCCATACTGCCAACGCCACCGTCATCGTGGTGAACACCGAGGCAGAGGCGCACCGCCTGGCAACGATCCTGCGCAGGGCGTTCCCCAAACGTATGGTGCGTGACTACCCTGCCCATGCAGTCTATCCGTACGAGACAGCGAGCTACGAATCTGCGGTCGTACGCCATCGTCTCGTCGTCCTCGCAGAACTCCTCGCCGGCCATCGCGACACCATCGTCGTCGCCCCCTGGCGCGCCATCGCCCAAGGGACCGTCGCACCCGCAGTCTTCCAGGCGACGCAACGGACGTACCGCTGCGACGACGTGCTCGACCCGGTCACCATGACTGCCCAGTGTGTTTCGCTGGGGTACCAACTCGTCCAAACGGTCTCTCAGCCCGGTGAAGTCCGCCGTCACGGCGGGGTCGTTGATGTCTATCAGGATGGCGAACCGTATCCGATCCGCTTCGATTTTTTTGGCAATCAACTCGAATCAATTGCCCATATCGACCCGCGGCGTCACTTGATTATGTCGAGTTTGCCCGATCATACCCTTACCTTGCGTGTGGAAGCCGATTGGCGCAAACA
>CAIZHO010000427.1 GCA_903932805.1 uncultured Roseiflexaceae bacterium
CACAAAAAAGACCACAGCAAAGAAAGTCGCAAAGCCGGAAGCACCAGTGTTTCAGCAGGTGTTCAAGACTGTTGACGACCTTCTCCGCAAAGACGCTGGCTGTACATCAGAGCTCGACTATACCGAGCAGTCCTCGTGGCTGCTGTTCCTCAAGTATCTCGATGGCCTCGAAGAAGACCGCGCCTTGACCGCGGCCCTCGAAGGGCGCACGTACGCATACATCCTCGACGAGCCGTACCGCTGGAGTCGTTGGGCGGCCCCCAAACTGCCCGATGGCAAACCCGATCACAACGCACTGACCGGCGACGACCTGCGCGACTTCGTCAACCAGCGCCTCTTCCCATACCTGCGCGGCTTCACCCAGCGGGCCACCGCGCCACAGACACTCGAATACAAAATCGGCCAGATTTTTGGGGAAATCGGCAACAAAATCCAATCCGGCTATAACATGCGCGACATCATCGACCAGATGGATGGCCTGCGCTTCCGCTCGCAACAAGAGAAGTACGAGCTCTCGCACCTCTACGAGGCCAAGATCCACAATATGGGCAACGCCGGCCGCAACGGCGGCGAATACTACACCCCGCGCCCGCTCATCCGTGCCATCATCCAAATCGTCAAACCGACCATCGGCGAGCGCATCTACGACGGCGCCGTGGGCTCGGCGGGCTTCCTCTGTGAGGCGGTCGATTACCTGCGTGCCCAATCCCCCGACCGGAGCACCGAACAAGAGCGCATCCTCCAAGAAGCCACGCTGTTTGGCAAAGAAAAGAAGTCGCTGGCCTACGTCATCGCCATCATGAACCTCATCCTGCACGGCATCGAAGCGCCCAACGTCATCCACACCAATACGCTGAGCGAAAACGTGATGGACATCCAAGAGCGCGACCGCTACGACGTGGTGCTGGCCAATCCGCCCTTTGGTGGCAAAGAACGCCCCGAAGTGCAGCAGAACTTCCCCATCAAGACCAGCGAGACCGCGTCGCTCTTTCTGCAGCACTTCATCCGCAGTCTGCGCGCCGGGGGCCGAGCGGGCGTGGTCATCAAAAACACTTTCTTGTCGAACACCGACAACGCATCGGTCAGCCTGCGCCGCGAGCTCCTCGCGGGCTGTACCCTGCACACCATCCTCGACTGCCCGAGCGGCACGTTCCAAGGCGCCGGCGTCAAGACCGTGGTGCTCTTCTTCGAGAAGGGCGCCCCGACGCGAAAGGTCTGGTACTACCAGCTCGAGCCGGGCCGCAACATGGGCAAAACCAACCCGCTCAACGACGCCGACCTGGCCGAGTTCGTGGCCTTGCAGGCGACCCGGGCCGACAGCCCCAAAAGCTGGTCGATTGATGCCGCGACCATCGACCCACAGACGTTCGATTTGTCGACCAAAAACCCGCAGGCCCAGACGGCGGTGGTGCATCGCAGCCCGGCAGATATTTTGGACGAAATTGCCGCCCTCGACGCCGAAGCAGCTCAGGCGCTGGAGCGGATTCGGGCGTTGCTCGGCTAAATCGCACGGTTCCCGCTCGCCCATGCACCACACACGGAGTACACCATGCAGGCACAGATGAATCAACATGCAGCTTCGCGCTGGCCGCTGGTGCGGCTGGGCGATGTGTGTAAAACAGCGTCTGGTGGCACACCTCTCAAAGAAAAAATAGAATACTACAGCAATCCCGAAATACCATGGCTACTGAGTGGCGAAATTGA
>CAIZHO010000428.1 GCA_903932805.1 uncultured Roseiflexaceae bacterium
ACACCTGCAACCGAACCGGCGATGGTCGGTACGGGTACCACACGGGGTGCAGTGTCTACTGGTTCGTTGACGACCGTGCCTGATTTCCTCAATTATGACGAAGCATCGGTCATTGATGCAGCGCAAACTATGGGCTTGATTCTCAAGGCTGATGCTCCTGCATATTCTACCGAGATCCCGGCAGGCATGGTGATGAGTCAGCGACCCCCGGCGAACAGCCCGATACCGACGGACAAAACGATATTTTATATGCTCAGTTTGGGGCGCTCTGCACCCACTGTGCCTGCTGATGTGGCCGGCAAACCAGTGAGTGCGGTACGCGAACAAATCGAACTCCTCGGTTTGCGGACCATCCTCATCGAAGAAAGCAACCTGACGGTGCCAGCGGACACGATCATCCGCACCGATCCTGTCGCTGGCGCTCCCATCCAACCGGGTGACACGGTTCGGCTCTATGTGAGCATCGGCAACAAACGTCGAGTGCCCGATGTGACCGGGACCATTGAAGCCGATGCGCAAGCGATTATCCGCGGATCACAGCTCACCGTCGGTACAAGTACCTATCAAGGGTGCGATATGTTGGGTACAATCTGCGATACGATTGATCCTGGGGTCGTGGTCAGCACTGAACCGCCTGTGGGAGCGTTGGTCGAAGACAGTACGACAATTACCCTGCTCGTCCGCACGCCGTAATCCACCTAAAAAACCCCCCGTTGCTGAGCAACGGGGGGTTTTTTAGGTGACCAGGCGTTGGTAGAGGTGCACTGCCTGTGTGGGCGGATCAGCACACAGGCCGCAATGGACCGGTCCCGCTGCAAGAATGGTACTGCGGGGGGCAACCAACCAGTGGAAGCGCTCTGCATGGGGCAACAAGCCAATAGGACCTGCGTCGGCGCCGCCTGCAGCAATCGTTGCGAACAATGCGAGCTGCAGGCGAATGGTATCAACGTCTGCGGATGGATCAAGCGCGCGCAACCGATGTTCATCAAGGTGGGTATGTGCCACCAGGTACCGCAGCGTGCGGCAATACAGCACCACACCGGCGTTCATGCATTCACCGCGTTCGAGCTTGGGGGTCACCCGGATCACGGCATAATCATAGGAGTGCAGCATGCGCGCGTTCTCCTTCGGCGACAAACGCACGTGGCCCCGCGATACGCTCATTGAGGTAGTGGCGCATTGCATCCCTGACGTGCTCGGGCTGTTGCCATCGTTGCCCCAATGGCCACCATGACGCAGGCACCAACCCAGTTACGTACTCTACCAACGCAGGGGTGATCAACGGGCTGTAGGTAGCATCAGCAGCCGCAATGTTCGTCGCTCTTAGCAACAATACATGATCTCGGATGGCGGCAAAAGGGCTTGCAATACGTGTTTCGTACCCTTCCCAGGCATGCATGACGTACAGCGCTGCGCCGTGGTCAATCACCCGCAACGAACGATGCCACCACAGCATATTGGTGTTGCGTGCAGTACGATCAATGTTGGTAACAAATGCATCAAACCAGACAATCGCCGACGCCAATGTGGGATCAACCTGTGCCGCCATCGCACCGTCAAATGGTAACGCCCCCGGCAGAAAGTCACACGCGAGATTCAAACCCGCACTCGCCTGCAGCAGTGCCTGCACTTCGCCGTCTGGTTCGGAACGGCCCAACATAGGGTCTATGTCGATGAAAACGAGCTCAGGCACGGGCAAACCGATTGCACGGGCGAGCTCACCGACAACCAGTTCGGCTACGAGTGCACCGCTCCCCTGGCCAGCACCGCGAAACTTAACGACATAGAGCCCGTCGTCGTCTGCCTCGACCAACCCCGGTAACGACCCACCTTCGCGTAGTGGCATCACGTACCGCGTTGCAGCAATGTGACGAATGGAAGGGTGCTCGTTCATGAAAACAACTGCAAATAGTACATCGCCACACTATCACGCAGAATCAGAAAGATAGTGATACCGACGACCAAGACAAGCACAAGCCGGAGCGTGCCGGACACGACCTTCCAGGCGAACCAGACGGCAATGAGCACAAGCGGGAGATAGTAGATTTGATTCATGGTTATTGGTCCGACACAAGAGAAAACACACTGCTATACTATACTACAGACTATCGCAAGAATGAAACTCGTTCGTCCGTGCAGAAACGCATGACGGAGGGAAGGCTTTGCATGACGGTACCTATGACGACCGAGCCATCGGCGCTGACCACCCGTGATTTATTGTTGGTGACCACAGGTCGACTCGCATCGACGACTGCTTTTCGCATTGTGTACCCGTTACTACCGTTTGTGACGCATCATTTTGCGGTCAGCGAACTCGACGCAGCGAGTCTCATTGCATTACAGACGGCTGCTGCATTTGTGTCGCCACTCGGTGGGCGATTGGCAGATCGATATGGGGAACGCCGCGTGATGATCGGCGGCCTTGGGCTGTTCATCGGTGGTGCGGTCCTG
>CAIZHO010000429.1 GCA_903932805.1 uncultured Roseiflexaceae bacterium
CCCGAAAAGGTCGATATGGTGATCTTCCGCGAGAACACCGAAGACATCTATGCCGGCATCGAGTACGTGGGTGGATCCCCCGAGGCTGCCAAAGTCCTCGATTTCATCCGTGACAACTTCCCCAAGGATTTCGCCAAGATTCGGTTTGGGACATCCGCCAAAACTGCCGAGTTCAACGGTCAGGTGGGGATTTCGAACGACGTCGTCGAAGTGGGTATCGGCATCAAGCCAGTCAGCCGCACCGGTTCGGAGCGCTTGATTCGCTCGGCAATCGAATATGCGTTGCTCCACAAGCGCCGCAATGTGACGTTGGTCCACAAGGGCAACATCATGAAGTTCACCGAAGGTGGGTTCTTGGATTGGGGCTACGCCCTGGCCGAGCGCGAATTCGGTGACAAAGTCTACACGTGGGCCCAATGGGAGCGCACCAAGGCCGCCAAAGGCGAAGCCGACGCAAATGCAGAGCAAAAAGCTGCATTGGCCAGCGGCAAGCTCCTGGTCAAGGACGCAATCGCCGACATCACGTTGCAGCAGGTGTTGACTCGCCCCGAAGACTTCGATGTGATTGCCACGTTGAATCTCAATGGCGATTACCTGTCCGATGCGTTGGCTGCCCAAGTCGGCGGTATCGGGATCGCCCCCGGCGGCAACATCAACTATGTCAGCGGGCATGCCATCTTCGAGGCGACGCACGGCACCGCACCCAAGTACGCCAACCTCGACAAGGTCAACCCCTGTAGCGTTGTCCTCAGCGGTGACATGATGCTCCGCCACCTCGGCTGGCACGAGGCAGCAGATATGATTATCAGCGCCATCGAGGCCACCATCGACGCCAAGGTCGTGACCTATGACTTTGCCCGCTTGATGACCGGCGCCAAAGAAGTCAAGACGTCAGAATTCGCCGATGCGGTCATCGCCAACATGAAATAACCTGACGCTGCGGTGCGCTCTGCGCTCCACAGTGTCGAACGGGCCGGGGTGCACTCGCACCCCGGTTTTCTGTGCATCGTTGCCGTTTATGTGGGATTGGACCCCAGTGAAATCCGGTGGCTATCGGTGTCGCTGTTGATCATGAAGCGGGCTGTCGAGGCAAAGTAGGTGCGCATCGCTTCGTCGATGTCCGGTGCGAAGCCGACGTCATCCATGGCGCTGAGCATGCACTCAAGCCATGCATCGGATTCGGCTTGACCGATGACAAACGGCGCATGGCGCATGCGTAGGCGGGGATGTCCCCGTTGGTCGATATAGCGCGTCGGACCGCCGAAGTACTGGGTGATGAAGAGGAACTGCCACTCTTTGCCAGCAGCCAAATCAGCGGGGAACATGGGTCGCAACAATGGTGTTGCCTCGACGTTCCGATAAAAGATGTCGACTAGGAGACGAAACGGCGCATCGCCGCCAGCGCGCTCGTAAATGCTACGTGCATCCATACGTTAGAGTGCTCCTACGGGATTACGCCGTTGTGCGCTGGCCATGAGGGTGCCGAGGCGATGGACGATGTTCCACTCCGGTGCCTTCGAAAAGAGCACATCATCGGCATATACCTGGTAGACATATTGCGTGTCGCCGATTTTGAGCGGGCTCGAGGGACCGAGCGGCGTGCCTAATGCCCATTGCCGCGAGAGGATGTGCATCTGTTGGTCGGGGACATAGGTGACCTTCATGGCACGGTATGTTTCGGCCAGAAGGGTGTCGCGGAGCGTCACGGCCCAGCTGTCGATCATGCCACCGAGATCGCTGACAATCGCCATCTTCTTCCAGTCGACCTTGGTTGGGTCGTCCCCCCGGACATAGACGGTGTTGCCGGCAAAGACCTGGTAGACGTACATCACGCCGCCGATGTCACGCATTGCTGCTGGGGCGAGTGGCGGGCCGATAAAGCGATTGGCAAAGAGAAAGAGATGGAACGGGTTGTCGGGGCGAAAGCTTGTTCCGCCTGCGCGCAGGGTCTCGTCGAGGAGGAACCGTTCGAACGTCTTTTCTGCCGGCACGGTTGTGCCAATGGTCTGCCACATGCTGGCCGGACGATTCCAACCGGGGACTTCCATATACAACGTATCTTGGGCAAACGGCAGAATGGTGTAGGTTTTGCCGTTGTAGGTTGCCGTCGAGGCCTTGGCGACGGGGAGTCCGATGCGTTGTTCGAGCGCTGCCTGATAAAACGGTTCGTAGGCGCTGAAATCATTGCCGCGCATTTGCCAGGCCTGGCTCATCAGCTGCTTTTGGAGCTGTTGCGTTTCGGGTGCAGGAGTACCAATGGCAAATGGCTTGATTGCAGGTAACGCGGGATTGACACGGAGCCACTGCTCTATTTCGGGGATGACCCAATCGAGGGTGACAGCTTTGCCGGGGCAGGTTTTGGTGCTGTAGTCACGGTGAAACCCGATCAGTTGCGCTGGTTTCATTCCGAGGCGGAGTGCCAGACCACCAATAATAGCCGTCGTGTTTTCCCATACCGCTCCGCTGGGGCGATTGATGTCATAGTCGCCCACCATCTCGAGGCCCAGGGTATACCAGCCCTTACTGAAGTTCCCATTGCCTTGGCCGGCATGGACGCCGAGCTCACGCATCGGGGTAAACAGCCAGATGCCGTCAGGAGCAGCGAAAAAATGCGGTGCTGCGGTCCATCCCATGGTCGAA
>CAIZHO010000430.1 GCA_903932805.1 uncultured Roseiflexaceae bacterium
GGGTCGATTGCCTTGCAGCGCTGGCCCGATGCGTTACACTTCATCCAAGTCCTGGGTGGCTTGGTGCTCATCTGGATCGGCGGCCAGATGCTCTACCGGCAGCTCCGTTGGGACCCGACCGGCCCCCGACCTGACCGCCACACCACCGCATCACCATTCGTCCAAGGCATCGTGTCCAGCTTGTCCAATGTCAAAACGCTGGTGTTGTTTGTGAGCTTTTTGCCGCAGTTTTTTGCGGCCGATCAGTCAATTGCACTGCAATTTGTGCTCCATGGGGGCATCTACGCCCTACTGACCCTGATGATCTACACCACAATCGGCAGTGTGGCTGGCATGTTTGCCGCTACCCTGCAACGACCACACATCCAACGCGTGGTTCGTGCCGTTGCTGGGGGCGTCATCATGGTATTTGGGCTGCTGGGAGTCCGTGGAACGTAACGCTTCATGGCACGATGCACCTGAGCGACGTTGAAATCAGGTATTTTTAACAAAAACAAGCGTACGTTCCGTTGTCATACTGCGGGAAAGAAAGGAACGCACATGACGTCACCACGTACCATCTGCCCGCAGTGCATTACTCTGCACGCACCATCTGCTTCGGTATGCCCCGATTGTGGCGGGCCGCTCAAACTGATGAGCCCTACCGAATCACCGACAAATGCTGGCGCAACAACGACCGGGACAACGGTCAAAACGGAAAGCACCAAAACCCCCCAAACATCGACGTGCCCGCACTGTCAGGGTGTGCTTGTATCCGTAGGTGGAACTACGTGTCCACTCTGCAATAAACCGTTCCCCGCATGGTGGCTCGCTTGGACTAAAGCACAGCAACCTACCTCGCCAGAAACCGAAGGGACTTCCTCAGGAAGAAAGCCACCAGAAACACAACAAACTGCAGCCCCGCCACCAGCAAAACAAACCCAACGAAAGATACCAGGACATTTTTCTGCTGACCATCATGCGGACATTATTGAGCGCTCCTACAACGCATATACCCTACAGCTCATGCTCGTCAGAGGGATCGCGTATCTTGCGTCGATCATCGCCGGCATTTTGTTTATTGTTGCTGCAGGTTCGTTGAACGGAATGTCACGGAATAGTTCAGACGTGTTGGGCTTTCTCTCCATGGGCGTTTTTGCGGGTGCATTTTCTGCGTTTATTGGGACATTTTTTGTCGCTTTCGTGTTCTTTTTACTCGCAAATATCCTCGAGATGAAAATAGCCGACACCAAGAACATCGTATTCATGGCGAAGCGTGCTAACGAGACCCAACAGATACAGGCGCAGCTGCTCCAGCTCTTATCACGGGATCAGCAGCGCTGAATAGCGCTGACGCACACGGCTTGCAGACGGGAGCCGGTCATGTGCAATCCAGGTCAGCGCTGAGTGTGCTCCGCGAGGGTACGTACGGTGATGATGGCCATGACCACCGGCGGGGTATTTGCCGCGCCACCAGCAACGACCGTACATGTATCGGGAGATGCACGCGGTTGCTGGGGTGGTTTCATGGTGTCTGGGGTGGGCTGATGGCAGCGCTGTTCTTTAGACCAACATAGTAGCGCCAGCCCACCAGGAGTGCCACCGCGTTGATGACCCCGACCACCACAAACGGGCTGGCTGGGGCGATTTCGACCAGGCGTCCGGCGGTCAGCGAGCCGATAATCATGCTGATGCTCCAGACTGCAATCAGCAAGCCAAACAACGTTGCGTGATCGCGCTGCGGCACACCGTCTGCCACCCAGATGAACATCAGGGTAGCCAATGCCCACGCGGCAGCAATGCTAATCACACCGCCTACAAACAACCCTACCACGGTCGTGTGTGCCAGCGCCAAAAACAAACTACCACCCACCATGACCGCGAACGACACCGCCGTCGGCCACTGTGCACCCCAGCGATCTGCTGCTCGCCCGGCGCCGAACTGCGCCAGCGAGGCAAGTACCAATGACGTCGAGCCATAGGCCGCGACTAACCCCGGGTCGTTCGTCAACGTATCGAGCAGCAATGGCACCAACAGCAACATCGCACCATAATTGACGGTCGCCAGCCCGCGCATCACCAAAATCGCCCATACCCTGGATGTACGGAGCAGTTCGCGCATGCTGCGCGACGGGATGCGTACCGTCGTTGTGTCATCGACCAAGTTGGGCATCCCCACCACCGCAATCACAATGGTAATCACCGATAGCACGAGCATGCTCATCCCATAGCCGGCATACGACACGTCGGTGATAATCCAGCTGGCAATGGGGTGCCCGACTGCGCCACCGACGGTTGCACTCAGGATATACAGCGCCGTCAATGTGCCGAACCCGCCTGCTTGCCCAATACGCGTCAAATAGCCCGAGCTCCCGACGTTGTACAGCGCTGCTCCCGCTCCGCCGATGACCCAGGCTGCCGTGATGAACCACACATCCGTCAACGAAAAAACAAAACTACTGGCAAAACTGAGCACCAACCCAATCACATAGACCCATTTGCTGCCCAAGCGTGTTGTCAAAACCCCGCCCAAAACCGCGACGGCCATCCCAGCGACCTGCGCCCACGAGACGACCTGCGCAATGCCTGACGGCGTCATACCGTTGTCCTGTAAATACAACAACAAAAACGCACTCTGTGGAATCTCGCGCAGGCCAATCGCAGTCTGTGCCGTCAACAACGCAATCCGGGGCCGGGGTCCACTCGCTGCTGACTGCATTGGGTTCCTCTATGTGGCGTCATCGCCACCTATATTTGGTGTGTTCGGTCTCGTTGCCAGGTCTGTTCGCGCATCACTGGCCCCCACGTCGCATCATCGTGTTCGGCCGTCATGCGAAAACCATGCACCTGGTAGAGGTGAATTGCCGCGTCGAGTTCGACGATGGTCGTCAGCCACAGCCGTTCATGGTGGATATCTGCAAAAGACAACGCCTGCCGCAGCAAAGTAGTACCGACCCTGCGCCCCTGCCAGGCCGGGTCTACCACAAACCACCGCAACCGGGCAGGTGGAGTGGTCCCGGCGTCAATGACGATGCTCCCGACAGGGTGCGTGCCGTCCCACGCCGTCAGCAAGAGATTGCCCGGTTCGCTCGCACGCGGCGCAAATTCGACCAACCCGCTCGCCACGGTGCATTCGAACGGCAGACCGAAGTTCACCAGCGCCGCATAATACTGCGTCTGCGTCTGTGTCATCCACCCCAAAATCCCGGGTGTATAGCCGGTGCGGAACGATATGCTCATCGGGTCATTCCGCTGTAGGTTCGGAGTTGTGCATCAGTGTCGCGAGTTGTCGTTCGCGCTCGCGGCTCGATTGCGCCAATTGTTGGCGCACACCGACCCGATCGGCGAGCGAGCGATTTTGGCTGAGTTTGAACTTGCCTTCCAGTGTGGTCACGCGCATGCGATAGCAGATGATGCCACGCAACATCCCCGCTACTTCTTCTTCGGTGTAGGCGGGGTGGCTGGCATCGTAGAAGTGCGTCAACGCGTTGACCATCGCTAACGAATCCTGAAGCGTCTCGATGACCTCTGGTGTTCCTGTCGCATGCACAACCGCATAGTTCCAGGTCGGGACTGCACCTGTCGTTGCGTACCAGCCGGGATGCACAAACGCGTGTGGACCATGAAAAGACAATGTCGTTGTGACCCCTGTCGAGAGCAGTGCGGTGTGACTGTTTGCGCGGGCAAGATGGAACTCGACCCATAACACATCGTCGCGTAGATTGCTCAACACAGGACCATAACTCACCGCAGGGACGCCGTCAGGACCATTGCTGATGATGGTCGCAAAATCATGCTCTTGCATGAACGGCACCAACACGTCGCGGTCGTCCATCCGATTGGCAAAGGGAATGTACATGTTCGCCCCCTTAGACCGCATTCTGCTGCAATATAGCCGCAATGCCCA
>CAIZHO010000431.1 GCA_903932805.1 uncultured Roseiflexaceae bacterium
CGCAGCTCATCTATGACCTCAAGCAGGTCAGCCCCACTGCAGACATATCGGTCAAATTAGTCGCCGAAGCGGGCGTCGGCACCATCGCCGCCGGTGTTGCCAAGGGTGGCGCCGAGGTGGTCCACATCTCGGGGCATTCGGGTGGTACCGGTGCCGCACCGTTATCGTCCATCAAGCACGCCGGCGTCAACTGGGAGCTCGGCTTGGCCGAATCACAACAAACCCTCGTACTCAACGGCTTGCGTGGCCGCGTGCGGGTACGCATCGACGGCGGTATCAAGACGGGCCGCGATGTCGTCATGGCCGGGTTGCTTGGCGCCGACGAAGTTTCGTTTGGGACTGCTGCACTGGTCGCCGAAGGGTGCGTCATGGCCCGTACCTGTCACAGCAACAACTGCCCGGTCGGTGTCGCCACCCAGCGCCCCGAATTGCGTGCCAAATTCACGGGCACACCCGACCAAGTCGTCCACTTCTTGCTCCATGTGGCCCAAGAAGTCCGCGAATTGTTGGCAGAACTTGGTGCCCGCACCTTCGACGAGATTGTCGGTCGCAGCGACCTGCTGAGCCAAATCGAACGCCATCACGACGATGTCTCTTTAGCTCGTCTGATTGAGTACGTCGCAGGACCCGCCGATGCCATCCGCGCCATGGGCGAGCCGAACACCACCGTCGCTACCAGCGCCATCAATCAGGCGATACTCACCGACGCCCAACCAGCCCTGCGCGCGGGCACCCCTGTTACTCTGAGCTATGCCGTCACCAACACCGATCGCACCATAGCCGCCACGTTGTCTGGCGCTATCGCCAAGCAATACGGGAGCACCGGCCTGCCGCGTAACACCGTTACCCTGCAGCTCCGTGGGAGCGCCGGCCAGAGCCTTGGGGCGTTCATGGCAGCGGGGATCGCCATCCAGCTCGATGGCGAGTCCAATGACTATGTCGGCAAGGGGATGTCGGGCGGATCCATCCGCATCCGCCCCAGCCGTGAGGCCCGCTACACCTGGAGCGACAACGCCATCATCGGCAACACCTGCCTGTATGGCGCCACGGGCGGTGAACTCTACGCCGCCGGACGTGCCGGTGAACGCTTTGCCGTACGCAATTCGGGCGCCGTCGCCGTCATCGAAGGCACCGGCGATCACGCCTGCGAATACATGACCGGCGGTGTCGTTCTTATCCTCGGCGACACCGGGCGCAACGTTGCTGCCGGGATGACCGGTGGGTTGCTGTATGTGTATGACGCCGATGGGCACTTCTCGATGCGCTTCAACGGCGATATGGCCGAGGCAGAGCGCCTCCGCGACGAAGACGACAGTATTGTCCTCGCATTGCTCAAACGTCACGCCAAAGAGACCACCAGCCCCCGTGCCACCGAGGTGCTCAACAACTGGCCCGCCAAACGCGGCCAATTCTGGTGTGTGCGCCCCCGTGCACTGGCCGAGCAGGTCTTGCCACGGGTGCAAGCAATCGTCAACGATCGCGTCATTGCAGGTATGTAACGCCCGTCCTTTTTCGCACCGGGGTGATGCAGTGCATCGCCCCGGTTTTTTATGTATTGCGCTTCTCCATGCGCCAAACATTGGTAATGATTTGGTAATGCTGGCGTGTCAGACTACCTCTGGATTCGTTACAGAGGAGCACATCTATGACACACCGCTTGTTGGTACTCCTGTTCATTTTGGCCACGCTCGCAATCACCTTGGTTCAACCGGTCACCGCAGCCGAGATAGACGGCGGTGATGATGGCGAAGACAACGACGACACTTCACTCATCTCCGAACCGCCGTCAACAGGCGTATCTGCAGGTGCGCTGGCAGCATTACGGAGCAATTCGTATGAACGTATCGGCGCCGCTCTCTTCTCTGCCAAGTCGCAAGCCGACATCAACGCGCTGGCACCGACGTTCGATCGACTGCGTGAACGTCACTATGGGCCAGCATTCGTGGTCCGACCCAGTGCCGTCGACGATGTGATTGCCTATATCACCGGTGACAAATACCTCGCCGGCAAGATGAATATGCGCATGTATGGACAACTCAAGAAGGGTGACATCTTGCTCCGCCGCACGGGACGCAACGGCTGCAAACAATGGGATATCATCCCGCTCTGCAAATATTGGGCGCTCGTCTATGAACACAGCGGGATCTATTATGGCGCTCGTAACGGCAAAATAAGTGTGTACGAATCATCCAACATTGGCGGCGTCCAATTCAAAGACATTGACACGTGGCGCGCCCGTGATTTGTATATCGGCATTCAGCGCAGTCGTGTGGCGGGCGCAACCATTTCGTCCAAACTCGAAGCATTTATCAGAAAATACGGCGCAAACGGAAAAACTCCCTACAACTACAACCTCGTCGACAAACAGACCGAACGTGCATTGTATTGTTCCCAATTGGTTTGGAAATTCTATCTCACGCTCGGCGTCAATGTCGACAGTGATCACCCGTTCTATGCAGACTGGTTGCGCATTGGCTACGGCAATACCCTCGCAGCGCTGATTAGTCGCAATGCCGTTGCCCCCGATGAAATCGGCATGTCGTCAAACGTCTACCGCATGGCGACAGGATGGAATCAATAATGCGCACACTCATCCTCATACTTTGTAGCTCTGTATGCATTATCCTGTGTGGTTGCAACCCAGCCCCTGCCGCAGGAGCACTGCCTACACACCCCGTCTACATTATTGCGGGGCAACGTGCCACCCCGGGCTATGCACCTGCCGAAGTAAGCATGGTTGATCGGACCACGCTCAAACCCGTTGTTTCGCGCACACTCGCGCTTTCATTCATCCATGAAGCGCTCTACGACGGCACGCACCTCTGGTACGGCTATGCCGGCGACATCGATGTTGACATGCGCACTGTTGCGCAACTCAGCCCCGACCTCGCAACAGAGGCGGTCTATGAGGTCTGTACCGAACCCAACGGCATCCACGACGATGGCGATGCCATTATCGTCCTGTGCACCCAAAACGGCATCGTCGCACATGCGACCCGCATCCGCAAAGCCGATGGAAAAATCATCGCTGACACGGACATCGTCACCAAATGGGGTGACATGATGTACATCGACAGTGTGTTGTTCAACGGTGAACTTATCGTCTTTGGTGGCGGCAACTACGGCGACTTTACTGATCGGACCGCCCAAGAACTACAGGTACGAGATCCGCGTACGCTCGCACTCCGGCGCGTCATTCAGCTGCCTGAGACCGAGATCGGCATGGATAATTTCATCGTCGCTGCTGATTCTCTCTACATCCTCAACAATGCAAGCAAATATGCGATAGAAAACGGCTTTGCGCCTGTAGATCTGATGAAGTACACGGCTGGATCGATAGCAGTAGAAATCCTGCCGAATGTTGGCCGTTCACCGACAGATGGAGTCATCACCAATGGATTTTTGTACACCGTACACAACATCGGGAACAACATAGACTACTCACCTGTGTCAATCTATCAGACGAATCTCACGACCATGGAACAACAGCACTGGGATTTTGACGGTGCGCTCTGGTCACACATCAATGACATTTCAGTGATTGATGGCCGCATCATCATCGCACTGCCTCGTGCGACCCAGCCCGATCGTGAAGGTCTCTACGAGTTCGATCCCAGCACCGGCGCGTTGCTCTTTCGCAGTGCGATACCCGGCGCATCGCTCATTATCGACACGCAGTCCTAACACAGCGCTACGCCTAGGAGGCTCAGATGAATCGGTTTTTCATACTCGTGGTACTCACGGTCATCGTCTGCGCAGGCGCCTATCCACGCACACAAGCAGCAGCGCACACCACGACCAGCGAACTCAGCGCACAGACACTCGTCGCGTTGCGCAGCAATGATTATGTGACTGTGGGCACGGCGCTCTTTTCGGCACAGAGTCAAGCCGACATCGATGCACTTGACGAACACTTTCAACGGCTGCTCGCACGCGAACTGTCGCATACAAGCACTACTATCGCATACCTTCCGCCGACGATCTCCCAACGTCTCACCGCAGGTATCACAGGCAGCACGACCTACAAAGCCAACATTTCTGCGCGCACAATGACCACCCTCACCCGTGGCGATATCATCCTTCGGCGCAGCCACCCACGTGGGTGCGCTATCCAACAATTCGTTCGTGGCTGTCGTGCTTGGGCAGCCGTCTATGATCACGCGGCACTCTATTATGGCCGTATCGACGGTGTCCCCATGGTCTACGAATCACACCCTCAGCGCGGCGTGCGCTTGGTGCCGCTGTCTAACTGGCAGCGTAGTCCTGCGTATGTCGGTATTTATCGCCTCAAGACATCGTTCGCCACACACGCCAACATGCTCTCACGCTTTGTCATCGCCTACGGCACCAACGGTCGCACACGCTTCAATGCCACGCAGACCGACAAGACGAGTGACACTCGTGTCTCGAGCGCACAACTCGTTTGGCTCTACTACCGCACCATTGGCGTCAACGTTGACAGCAACAACACCCTTTATGCGTACTGGCTTCGTACCGGCTACAGCCCGCTCGTGGCGTCGTATATCGCCAACCACGCAGTCGCTCCCGACGAAATCGCACTCTCACCAGCACTGTCCCGTGTGGCACACGGCTGGCTCCCATAAGCAGTGCAGGCACGGAGAATCTGGTAGGATAGGCACATGATTACCGTCAACGACCAGCGAATCATCCCAACCGTCTTCCCCGATGGAACCCAGCAGGTGTGGCAGCTCGCACCCACACTCATGGCGGCGTCGACCTGGCATATCAGCTGGTCGTTTGCCGCCGAGGCCGAACTGATGACGCTGGTGCAGTTGTGTGACCTCGGCGCAGGTCGGCCCATGCACCTCGCACTGACCTATTTGCCCTATGGACGCCAAGACAAAGCTATCGGCAACGAAGCAACCTTCGGCCTCCACAGTTTTATACGCGTCTTGCGACTGTGCGCGTTCGATAGCATCACCGTGATGGATCCGCATTCGCAGGTGGTGGTGGATGCCCTCCCCCATTGCCGGGCAATCTACCCCCACGCACATGTCACCGCAG
>CAIZHO010000432.1 GCA_903932805.1 uncultured Roseiflexaceae bacterium
AACGGCCCGACACTCCCGATGCGATTGCTCTGATCGACGAGTTACAGACGTATCTCGAGTCTTTTTATGCGCCCGAACACCGGCACGGCTTTAGTGTCCAGCAACTCATCGATGCCGGCGTCGACTTCTTTGTGTTGCGGGTCGATGGCGCTGCAGCTGGGTGTATTGGCTTGCTGTGTCTGTCTGCGTACGCCGAAATCAAGCGGATGTACATCCGGCCTGCATATCGTCGCCACAAACTTGGGGTGAAGCTCCTCGAGCATGTCGAACACGTCGCCCAAGAACGGCGCATTCCGCTGCTCCGACTCGAGACAGGGATTCACCAGCCCGAAGCAAACGCACGCTACGAATCCTTTGGTTTTCGCCTCATCCCCGCGTTCGGACCATATCAGGACGATGGCGTCAGCCTGTGTTATGAGAAATCAGTCCCTCAAGCGTAGGCCTCGTCGCCCGTTCCATTGAAAGCAGCGCATGGCAATCGTTCCTCTCCCTCAGAGTCCGGTGCGTACCAATGCACTCTCGCGTGCGCACCAAATTGCGTTGTTGTCAGGCCAAAACTACTGGCAGATGCACGGCGTTCCGCAACTCGGCCTCCCGGCGATTATCCTCACCGACGGCCCGCACGGGTTGCGCAAACAACACGCCAACGACGACATTTCACTGGCAAACAATGTCCCCGCGACGTGCTTCCCCACGGCATCTGCATTAGCCAGTAGCTGGGACCCTGAACTCGTTGCAGCAGTTGCCGCCGCAATCGGTCGCGAAGCACGGGCCGAAGGGGTCAGCGTCGTCCTCGGGCCGGGCGTCAACATCAAGCGATCGCCACTCGGCGGCCGCAATTTCGAATACTTTTCCGAAGACCCATTCTTGTCGAGTGCCCTCGCCACTCGCTATATCCAGGGCATGCAATCGACTGGGGTTGCTGCCTCGCTCAAGCACTTCGCTGCCAACAATCAAGAATACCGGCGCATGACGATCAACGCCGTCGTCGACGAACGTGCCCTGCGTGAACTCTATCTCGCATCGTTCGAACAAGCAGTCATCGAAGGCCAGCCGTGGACGGTCATGTGCGCCTACAACAGCGTCAATGGTGCACTCGCAAGCCAAAATGCACGGTTGTTGACCGATATCTTGCGCACCGAGTGGGGTTACCGTGGTGCCATCATCTCGGACTGGGGAGCAGTGTACGACCGCGTGGCCGCACTCCAAGCGGGACTCGACCTCGAAATGCCCGGCAATGCCAACGCCCACGCCACGCGTATTACGGCAGCCCTCCGTGCCGGCACACTAAGTGCCGCTACCATCGACAGCGCCGTCGGACACTTGCTGACATTGCTCGAACAGGTCAAACCGGCGTACGACGATCCGCAGCCGTACGATCCTGCCGCCCATCACGCGCTCGCCCGCCAGGCTGCCAGTGAGAGCATTGTGCTTCTCAAAAACGCTACCCAACTGTTGCCCCTCAAGCCACGCCAGCGCATCGCACTGATTGGATTGTTTGCCCAACAACCGCGCTACCAGGGTGCCGGCAGCTCACGCATCACCCCGACCGTTATCGATACACTCTACGATGCGCTCCAGCAACGCATTGCTGATCCGCACCTGCTGACGTATGCACCGGGGTATACGCTCCGCAAAAATGCAAGTGATCCTGATCTGTTGGCACAGGCTGTCGAAATCGCGCGCACTGCCGATGTCGTTGTGTTGTGTATCGGCTTGCCCGACATCGCCGAAACAGAAGGCCTCGACCGTCTCCATATGGATCTCCCCGACAGCCACAACGAACTCGTCGACGCCGTCGTCCATGTCAATCCCAACGTCGTCGTCGTGCTCAGCAACGGTGCACCGGTGGTAATGCCCTGGCACAACGCAGTCCCCACGATAGTCGAAGCGTATCTCGCAGGGCAAGCATCCGGGAGTGCCCTTGCCGATATCCTCGATGGCACGGTGAATCCATCCGGCAAATTGGCCGAGACGTTCCCCCACCAGTGGCATGACAATCCTGCGTATCTGTCGTTCCCAGGTACCCCGCACGATGTCGAATACCGCGAAAGCCTGT
>CAIZHO010000433.1 GCA_903932805.1 uncultured Roseiflexaceae bacterium
AGTCCTGGCGGCAGCTGCACAGACAATCGATCCCTGAGACCATGGTACAGAGGACAACCCCATGACGAGTTCACCTCGTGCATGGGGTACGTGTGTTGATGGACATCATCATAGCCGAATTTCGCGGCCTTCTGCGCTCGATCGATAGCAGGCATCGATGACTTGGGTGCGGCGCAAGCCGTCTTCTGCGGAGGGTACCGCAGGTGCGCCGTCGAGCACTGCACGCACAAAATTATCAATCACTTGTCCATGACCGCCGCCGTCAGGAATTTTTGGGTGCAGATCGACGGGCGTACCGTCTTTTTCGTCATAGAAAATTCGCACCGTATCGACATTGCGGTAGTTGACGACTTTGAGTTCTGCTCCGCCCTCCGTACCATAGAGCACAAGCCCAAAATCATCGCCGTTGGGACCGTGTGTTGCCCAGCTGGTCTCGAGTTGGACCGTTGCGCCACCCTGGAGCCGAATCATCGCCGTGGCCAAATCTTCGACCTCGTAGGATGCGCTCGCACCCGTGCGGACACTGTTCATGCCTTTTTGACCGCGCGGACCAAACTCGGCATACGTGGCTGCATTGACCGACACCGGCGTCGGCTCGCCCATCAAGAACATCGTGATGTCGAGCATGTGGACACCCAAGTCAATCAGCGGGCCACCCCCCGCCATCCCCTTGTTGACGAACCAGCTGTTAATCCCCGGTATGCCAGCACGGCGCATCCAATATGCTTTGGCGTAGTAAATGCGCCCAAGCCGGCCGCTGTCGATTTGTTGCTTGATGTACTGCACATCGCTGCGCTGCCGATGATTGAAGCTGATCATCAGGATTTTGCCCGCAGATTTGGCAGCTGCCAGCATTTCTTCACCTTCGACGGGCGTCCGTGCCAGCGGCTTTTCGACCAACACGTGTTTGCCGGCGTTGAGTGCTGCAATGGTGACTTCGTGGTGGAGCCCATTGGGCACACAGATACTCACTGCATCGATATCGGGTTGCGCCAGCAACTCAGCGTATTCGCCGTATGTGCGTGCGCCGTACGTGGCAGCCAGGGTTTGCACACGCGCATCGAGGCCAGCTATCGCTGCAATCTGGACACGAGGTTGCTTTGCGTACCCTTCGGCGTGCGATTTGCCGATGCCGGCACCGATGATGCCGACGCGGAGTGGAGTGTTACTCATGAGAGAATCCTTTTGTTGGCCGAGAAGCAGTATGTTGCTACGAAGAACGAAGGTCTTCGATGGTCGATGGGTCGGTCACATGGTCAATAAACAACACCCCATTGAGGTGGTCTACTTCGTGTTGAATGGCCCGCGCAAGCAAGCCAGTGGCCCGTCGGATGCGCAAATTGCGGCCCTTCAGATCACGATATTCACACGTCACCCACGATAATCGTTTGACGTGTGCATACCGTCCCGGCAGGCTCAAACACCCTTCGGTGGCGTTTATCGTGGATTCACTGGTTTGGGTAATCACCGGGTCAATCATCGCATAGGTCTGTTCAGGCTCCAACTCGACATAACTGCCGTCTTTTCGTTTTTCGGAGCGGGCCGGGATGCGGATGACGACCAGTCGCTGTGTCACGCCGACTTGCGGTGCGGCAAGTCCGACCCCTTCGACGGCATCCATGGTCTCGAACATATCATCGACGAGCGTCGTGAGCTGTCCCTTGGTGAGGGTCACTGGGGTACATACTTGACGTAAGATGGAGAGATCGTCGGAGTTTTCGATGGACAAGATTCGCCGTACCGTCATCACAGAAGTCCTTCACCTGTATTTCATCGACTCTATCATACCACTTTGGATTCGAACAGGTGACTTTCACGGTACGTCATGCGTTTGTAGAAGCCTCAACGCGTGCTCCGCAAGAGTGGAGTAATTGTCGCCCTGAGGAGCTGTTCAGCGGTCAAGCCGCTGGCCATTGTGCGATCGGAAGACAACAGGATACCCTCTACAACCACACCAATAATGTCGCATAGCTCGCGCGGTGTTCTCCCTGGGAAGACCCTGTCATCCAGGAGTTTCAGGAGTTGTTCTTCCCACCAATTAATAAAAGCGTCGACCTGCGTTGCAACGTGTGGATCGAGACCTGCAAGATATGCAGCCACGAGTTGGAGCCATACTTTCCGATGGTGCGCACTCACGGACCATTCCAGAAAGGCCCAGAGCTTATCGTGACTGTCTTGTATGTACAGCATCGCTTGCACCTTGCTCTGTGCAAAAGACGTCGTGAGCGCTGCTTCGAGCAGGTGCTCCCGGGTAGGAAAGTAGTGCGTAATGACCGTGGTTGATCGACCTATTTCTTCAGCGACTCTGCGCACTGTTACGTCTTTGATTCCACCTGTTTCGATGATGCGTAACGTTGCTTCGATTACCTGTTCGGGCATCCCCATGTGTGTTTGCTCCTCTGTCGTCGATTGACAAGTATACAACATCTGTTGTACGATTGGAATATACAACAAGTGTTGTATAACAAATGTTGCATATTTCGGGAGGAGTAGTTCCTATGCAATCTGAACTCCGGAGCAATCTCTACTTCGCATCGAGTAGAGCATTGATCAAGGCACTAGAATGGGTTGGAGACCCGTTGGGGAGGTTAGAGTACGCCACGGATATCGTTGCGTTTGCCGAGACTCTGCGCTCAAGGCCCGTACACAAAAGTATCTCTGGACTGCTCCTGTCGGCCGACTATCAGGTGTGCAGAGATGTGCTCAAGTCACCGAATTGGAGAACGCTCCCAGAAGTCAACAGCATTTTCGAAAAGCTGTATTTCGGCACCATTACTGACTCCGAAAAAATAGACCCGTTCCTTGATTCCATCATTGCCAAGGACGGCACGGACCACGCGAGAATCAGGAAAGCAATCCAGCCTGCATTCTCGCAGCGCATACTACAGAACTGGAGGCTGTCTGCGGAAAAGATTGCACAAGAGCTGGTCAATGAGATTCAAGAACACACACACATTGACTTCGTCGAATCACTCGCCACTCCACTCCCACTCGCCATGATTTGTGAGATTCTCGGTGTGCCGTTCGCCGATCGAAACAAACTCACCAGTTGGGGCAGAACA
>CAIZHO010000434.1 GCA_903932805.1 uncultured Roseiflexaceae bacterium
CTCGAACCCAAACCCAACGAACCCCGCGGCGATATCTTTTTGGCGACCGTTGGCCACGCACTTGCGTTCATCTCGACCCTCGATGACCCCGATATGGTCGGCGTCAACCCCGAAGTCGCGCACGAGACCATGGCAGGGCTCAACTTCTTGCATGGGGTCGCCCAAGCATGGGAGATGAACAAACTCTTCCACATCGACCTCAACGATCAAGTTGTTGGCCGCTACGACCAAGATTTCCGTTTCGGCTCTGCCAACATCAAAGGCGCATTCCATCTGGTCAAGTTCCTCGAAGATGTCGGCTACAACGGCAGCAAACACTTCGACGCACATGCCTTCCGCACCGATAACGACGAGGGCGTCAAAGCCTTTGCCAAAGGGTGCATGCGCACATACCTCATCCTCAAAGAAAAAGCTGCACGCTGGAACGCCGACAAAGACATCCAAGCACTCGTGCAGCAGATCAATAGCATCGCTCCTGGTCTGCCAGCCTGGCAAGGCGGCTTCAGTGCCGACAAAGCCAAATTGCTGTCTGCTCATCAGTTCGACCGCCCCGCGGTCGCACGCAAAGGGCAACCATACGAGCAGCTCGATCAGCTGACCATGGAAGTCATCATGGGCGTCCGCTAACCACCAGATTTGTCTCAGGGGCGAGGCGTGCCTCGCCCCTTTCGTCTCTACAAAGGCCATCACTATGCCGCTATTCATCGGGCTCGATATCGGAACGTCTGGCGCCAAAGCAATCATTTGTGATGGCGAAGGCATCATCATCGCCAGCGCTCTCGCCGAGTACCCCATTTCGTCCCCACAACCGCTCTGGAGCGAGCAGCACCCCGCAGATTGGTGGCGTGGTGCCCAAGAGGCAATCCGCACCGTCGTCAGCCACGTCGACCCGGCACATATCCGCGGTATCGGCTTGACCGGTCAGATGCATGGGGCGGTCTTCCTCGACGACGCCAACAATGTCATCCGCCCTGCCTTGTTGTGGAACGATCAGCGTACCGCAGCAGAGTGCACCGAAATAACCCAAAAAGTCGGTGCTGAGCGACTGCTCGCCATCGCGGGCAATCCTGCGTTGACCGGGTTCCAAGCTCCCAAAATTCTCTGGGTGCGCAACCACGAACCCGACAACTACGCCCGCATCGCTCACATCGTGCTCCCCAAAGACTACATTCGCTTCATGCTGAGTGATGTCTACGCAGCAGATGTCGCCGATGGTGCTGGCACACTCCTGATGGACATCAGCGCACGCGATTATTCGCCCGATATCCTGACCGCGTTGGGGATCCCCCGTGCGTGGCTCCCACGGCTCTACGAAGGCCCTCAGGTCACCGGAGAACTCAGCGCTCGGGCCGCCGCACAGCTGGGCATCCCGGCTGGCATCCCCATCATTGCCGGCGGCGGCGATAACGCAGCAGCCGCAATCGGTACCGGTATCGTCACCCGTGGCGTCGTCAATAGCAGTATCGGCACCAGTGGGGTTATCTTTGCACATAGTGACTCCATCGCACTCGACCCCAAAGGGCGCCTGCACACCTTCTGCCACTCCGTCCCCGGTGCGTGGCATATGATGGCGGTCACCCTGTCCGCTGGTGGATCATTTGCGTGGTTCCGCAATCTACTGCGCCAGTTGGGCAACCCAACACTCTCCTACGACGACCTCGTCGCGGTTGCCGCACCAACCCCTATCGGCGCCGAGGGTCTGGTCTTTTTGCCGTACCTCAACGGCGAACGAACCCCGCACCTCGATCCGCTCGCACGCGGTGGGTTCATCGGGTTAACCAGTCGTCACACGGTCGGTCATATGGCCCGCGCGGTGCTCGAGGGCGTCACCTATTCGCTCCGCGACGGGATCAGCATCATGCACGAACTGGGTGTCCCCACCACTGACATCCGGGCAACCGGCGGCGGCGGCAAGAGTGCGTTTTGGCGCCAACTCCAGGCCGACATCTACGGTGCTCCAGTATCAACACTGGCTGCCGAAGAAGGCCCTGCCTACGGTGCAGCCCTTTTGGCAGGTGTCGGCACTGGCCACTTTCGTGACATCAACGATGCCGTCCAACGCTGTGTCCGTGTCGCCACTACCGTCGAACCTCAGAACAGCGCAGCCGCTCAACACGAGCGTGTCTATGCAATCTATCGCCAACTCTACGGTCATCTCGCCACCGACAATCATGCACTGGCAACGCTCTAATCGTGGTTTTGTCACCGCACTTTGCTCCAATCGCCGGCGTACGTCAATCCACAGGGGTTCGCTCGTGGCAGGGTGCACTGCCATCGTCATCCTGACAGATCGATTTCTCACCTCGTGGCATTTTTCGGAGAGCGCAAGCACTGGTGA
The DNA here is from genome assembly GCA_903932805.1 of uncultured Roseiflexaceae bacterium. GTDB lineage: Bacteria > Chloroflexota > Chloroflexia > Chloroflexales > Roseiflexaceae > UBA965. The sequence goes on from CAIZHO010000434.1 coordinate 2,339, forward strand.
AGGACACCGCACCGGGCCGGTCCATGTGACCAGCCCGGTGTGTGGATTGTCTGCGCCACTGCACGGGCAGTGTGGCGCGCTACCGCTGCCAAGCATGCAATTACTCCTGTGACAGCTGTCTTATTGCCGTGTGGAGCTTCACTGTTCATCCGCAGCTTCCCCGGTGCCAAACCACGATGTACCACGCCCACGAATGACAAACGACACCACCATGGCAAATGCCACAGTGGTGTCACGACGCGGGCCGTATGCTGATGCGTGGGTTAGTTCATCGCTTCAGTGACCGCAGCGATAAACGCCGCCGGATTATCGTGATGCATCTCGTGCCCTACCGCGGGTATACACACCGTGGTCAGATTAGGCATATAGTTGACCAGTTCTGCTGCAAAGTCTGCGCCAATCACGCCGCCCTTTTCGGGTTCGCAGTAGAGCACGGTGATGGGAACAGGTACTTTGTTGAGCCATTGCCACACCGGCGTCTTGATTTCGTCCAACCACGCCAGCACCTTGGGGTCGTTCTGTAGTTTGGCCGTTGCCCAGCTGTCGAGTGCTTCGTCACTCCAATGCGGGGCTTCGTTCCGTTTGAAGGCCACCAAGTCTGCGTGACGCATACCCACCCAGGCCTGCAATCCCTGCTTCCAGGGGTCACGGACACCTGCCACATAGGCATCATCCCCGCCCCGCGGCCACACCGCCGGATCTTCGAGGATGACACGACCGACCAACTCCGGATGCGCAGACGCCAAATAAAGGCTCTGCGCGCCGCCCATCGAATGACCAATAACTGTTGGCTTGACAAGGCCGAGTGCGTTGATGAGGGCAGCTGCATCAGCGGCAATCGTACGGGTCGCATAGTCACTGGCGCGATCCGACGTGCCGTGACCACGACCATCGGGTGCAGTCACCCGGTAGCCCGCAGCGACCAATTGGGCAATCTGCACGCTCCAGTACAACCCACAGCCGGTGATGCCATGCAGCAACAGCACATCGGGCCCACTGCCGGCCTGATGAACGGTCAAGGTCACCCCCGTCGACAACGCAACACGCCGTTGTTCGGTCTGTATCATGCGGTACCTCCCTTCCATCTATCTCATGTGCGCAGTATATAACAATCACCCCCGAGTTGTTACCAACTCGGGGGCTAGAATGGGGTGCTCGACGGGTTTCGAACCCGCAACCTCTGGAGCCACAGACCAGCGCTCTGCCGTTGAGCTACGAGCACCACAACGCTAGCTAGTATAGCATACCAAGCAGGCGTCCGCAAATCGAGTTACGCGCCCATGCGTACCCATCCGCCGTTCTTTTCGCTCGCAACAAGTGCATCAATCACACGCATATTGGCGACTGCATCTTCGATTGGGGTCGGCACCGCGGTGTTGTTGATAATCGCCAGGCTGAACAATTCGCCTTGGATGGTGTATTGATCCACCGTCGGGAACCGGATTTCTTGCGTATTGCCATTGGCCGTGTGCCACATGATGCATGGCTTGTCTGGCGGCGCATTGAACGGAATTTCGATTTCGATGCGACCCTCGGTTCCCAATATCTGCACCCGTTGATAATTGGACAACTGCGTCGAGCAGGTGAACGTCGCGGTCCCGCCAGCGAACTGCATCATCCCTGATGCCAACCGGTCCGTCTTGAGCTGCGGATCGTACTCGATCAGACCGACGACTTTGCTCGGCTCGCTCCCAAAAATAAAGCGCGACAACGAGATGTTATAACAGCCAATATCCATCAACCCACCACCGCCGATATCTGCTTGATTACGCACATTGGTGGGGTCAGTCAGGTAATAGCTAAAGATACTCTGGATAGTACGCAACTGACCGATACCACCCGCATCGACGATTGCCTTGGCACGTTGCCACTGCGGATGATGGCGGTACATAAACGCTTCCATCAGCTTCAGGTGTGGGTATCGTTTGCCTGCAGCAACCAACGTCTCGGCTTCAGCTGCGGTCAGCGCAATGGGTTTTTCGCACAGCACATGTTTGCCGGCTGCCAACGCCTGTATGGTGACGGGCACATGCAAGTGATTCGGCAACGGATTATATATTGCCTGAATCGTCGGGTCTGCCAACAGTGCTTCGTAACTGCCATATGCTGTGGGGATACCCAATTTTTGCGCTGCCTGTTGTGCCTTCGCCAAATCACGCGACGCAATCGCAGCGATTTCGATATGTTCACCCTTCAACATGGCCGGTATGACTTTGGCGACACCGATGTTAGCCGTACTCACAATACCCCAGCGTATCTTGGTCATGGTCGTTCCCTTCGTATGGTCGATGCCCTGCATTATATACCCAAGGCGAAAATGGTAGGATAAGGGTAAATATCGAAAGGGGCAGCGCGATGAAGTGGATCGGATTAATCGGTGGGATGAGTTGGGAATCTTCAGCTGAATACTACCGCGTCATCAATCAGCTCGTACGCGACGCCCGCGGCGGATTGCACTCGGCACCAATCATCCTGGCCAGTGTCGACTTCGCCCAAATCGAAGCCTACCAACACACCGGCGATTGGGACAGTGCCGGCAAACTGCTCGCACAGGTTGCCCAACGCCTCGTCGCTGCCGGTGCCGAATGTATCGTCCTCTGTACCAACACCATGCACAAAGTATCGGCTGCCATTACCGCCAATCTGCCAGTCCCGTTCATCCATATCGCTGATGCGACTGCCGAACGCATCGTCGCCGCCGATATTTCGACCGTCGCGTTGCTCGGCACGCGCTACACGATGGAACAAGACTTCTACAAAGGCCGGCTCGAGGCACACTACGGCCTGACCGTCCTCGTGCCCGAGGCCGCAGAACGGGCCGAAGTCAATCGCATCATATACGACGAACTCTGCATGGGGGTTATCGATCCCCGCTCGCGGGCCACCTACCAGGCAATCATGGCCAATTTGGTTGCTCGCGGTGCCCAGGCGGTCATCTTGGGGTGCACCGAGATTACGCTCTTGGTGTCACCGGCAGATGTGACCGGCCCGGTGTTCGACACAACCCGCATCCATGCC
>CAIZHO010000435.1 GCA_903932805.1 uncultured Roseiflexaceae bacterium
CACTCGTGCTGTCACCCTGCCATGCGTGTTTTCGGTGTGTACGCTAGGTGCGCTCTGGCCGCTCTGCCATCCAATCGTCGAGGGTAGCGATTCGATCGGGGTGTGCTTTCGACCGAGCCAAAAACCCAGCTCCATATTGCGGCATCGGATCCTGGGACGTCGGCTGATAGCGCAAATCGACACTCCAGCGTACGTGATCCGAATTGTTGCCCGGGCTCATATGGACGCACCGGTCATTGAACAAAATCGCCGACCCGGCCGGCACCGGCAACGCCACCGCAGAGCGTTTCGCTTGGGTTATCACCGCTTCGTCGACCTCGAGGTAGCCGGTGCCCGAGTAGGTCTCTTGGTGGAACGCCATGACTTTTGTTTTGTGTGTGCGCGGCCAGACCTGCAAGCAGCCGTTTTCGAGCGTCGCATCGACCAACGGTATCCACACAGTAATGACCGGATTGGCATTGGCATCGGGCCAGTAACTTTTGTCTTGATGCCAGGGCACTGCGCCGGCGGCGACTTTGGGCACTTTTGGTCGGACATTATAGACCGGGTTGGCAAAAATCTCGGGACCGATGAGTGATTCGACTGCGTTGAGTATTTTGGGGTTCGACATCAACACAAAGTACCCTGGGATGCGGTCACGCCAGCTCCGCCCATACTGCAGAAACTCGACGTCACTGAGCTGTTCAAAGAGCACCGCCAAGCGCTTTTCGAACGGAATATCTGTATATAATGAAGCGACGAGGCCATCGCGGAACAATTGCTCCGCTATCTCGTCTACTTTCTGTGCCATAGCGGCACGTGCCGGTTGTAACTCCACTGCACTGAGCAAGCGCGGCAGCACCGCGTACCCCTCGCGATCATAGAACGCTATGGTTTCGGCATCCAACGTCCCCTCGTCAGTCGGGGCATGGAACGGTAATGGGGTGCGGTATGTCATCGTTGACTCCTGCATATATCTGGCGCATCGCATATCTGTCATATCGTAGCATATGACATCAAGACCAAGGACCTTTCGTATGTCGATGTCTCGCCGTGAATTGAACCGCCTCCTCGTCTATGGCTTTGGGAGCGCCTTGCTCAGCGCATGTGCTGCTGCCGGCACCGCCATCGACGAATACTCCCTGCGTGGCAAAGCCAAAGCCACTGCCACCCGGACGCGTACCCGCACCACTGCTGCTGCGACCGCCACCCGTACCCGCACGACGGCTGCAGCCACTGCCACGCGCACCCGCACGCTTGCAGCAACCAACACCCTCAGCCCGACCGTGACGGCCCAAGCCCTGGCAAATTTGGGCTTCGACGCCTTCCCCGATTTGGTCAGCACCCGCCGCGACAGCAGTTTTTTGTATGTCGAATCACGCGGCCTGCCCAGTCATAACATGATGGTCGGCATCACCAGCTGGCAAAGCCAAGTGCCGTTGGCGCAACCGTACTACGGCAGCAAGGCATGGCAGATCCCGCTCAACCCCGAGCCGGCAATCACCCCCGTATCAGCAGCCAATGCGCTCTACCGCGGAGCAATTGCGCTCGCCGTCAACGGCGTCCCGATTTTTAATGCACTCAACAACCGCGGCGACGACGCGTTCCTGGCCGGCGAACTCGACCAGTGGGGCGGTCATGCTGGCAAAGCCGATGACTACCACTACCACATCGCCCCGTTGCATCTACAAGCCCTCATCGGCGCCGACAAACCCATCGCCTATGCGCTCGACGGGTACGCCATCTATGGCATCCTCGAGGTCGACGGGAGCGAGCCGCGCGGCCTCGACGCCTTCAATGGCCACATCGGCCCCAACGGGGTCTATCACTACCACGCCTCGATGACCTACCCCTACATCAATGGCGGCATGTACGGCAAAGTGACCGTCAGCGACGACCAAATCGAGCCGCAGCCGGCCCTTAAACCCGTCCGCCCACCGCAGGATCCCCTCGCAGGTGCCGTCATCACCGGTTTTGAGCGCGCGAGTGCGACCCAATACAGCCTGACCTACACTCTCGCAGGGGCAACCTACACCGTTGCATACACCCAAGACCCCAGCACGGTGGCGTTCCGGATCACCGACCAAGACGGCACCCGGGCCGAATCGTACCCCGTCCAGGCAGATCAGGTGCCGGCAACTCCGCTGCCCACCAGCAGTGCCAAAACCCCGACACCCAGAGCAAGCACCGCCACACCCGTAGCACCGACGGCGACCACTGCCAAGACTGCTACTCCAGCCGCCACGGGCTCCTTTACGTTGAGTAGTTCTGTCGTCGCCAACGGTGGTGCGTTGCCGGCCACCTACACCTGTGATGGTGCATCCCAATCGCCGCCGTTGGCCTGGAGCAATGCACCTGCCGGCACCCAGAGCTACGCGCTGTCGATGCACCACATTGCACCCGATGCGACGCATTACTACTGGACCGTCTACAACATCCCCGCAACGGTCAGCGCCATCCCGGCCAACAATACGAGCATCGGTACCTATGGCGCAAACAGCGTCAATCCCAATTTGGCCTATGCGCCGCCGTGCTCGCAGG